>NZ_JACDCU010000548.1 GCF_013817365.1 Methylibium sp.
GCCAGAGCCCGCAGGCCTTCATCGACGACGTGCTGCTGCGCGGGCTGAACGCGCGCTACGTGCTGGTCGGCGACGACTTCCGCTTCGGTGCCCGGCGCGCCGGCGACTACGCCATGCTCGACGCGGCTGGGGACGCGGCCGGCTTCGACGTGGCTCGCATGCTGAGCTACGAGGTGCACGGCCTGCGCGTGAGCAGCTCGGCCGTGCGCGAGGCGCTGGCCGGCGGCGACATGGCGCTCGCCGCCAGTCTGCTCGGGCGGCCCTACAGCATCAGCGGCCACATCGTGCACGGCGCCAAGCTCGGGCGCGAACTCGGTGCGGCACGTCCCGGCGCGGGCGACGGCTTTCGAACCTTGAACCTGCGCTTTCCTCACCCGCGGCCTGCAGCCAGCGGCATCTTCGTCGTGCAGGTGCAGGGTCTGGGGCCGCAAACCCTCGACGGCGTGGCCAGTCTGGGGGTGCGGCCGACGCTCGGCGAAGCCGGCCGCGTGCTGCTCGAGACGCACTGTTTCGACTGGCCGCAAGACCTCGGCGCCGAGGGGGCCTACGGTAGACTCGTGCGCGTGGAACTGCTGCACAAATTGCACGAGGAACGGCGCTACGGCTCGCTCGCCGAACTGACCGCCGGCATCGCGCGCGATGCGATCGATGCTCGCAGTTTCCTGGCCGGCCACGCGGCCGAGCGCCGCCAGACCACACGCGACCGAATTTGACGCGCCCGGCGCGGATATTCCCCCGCGCGCCGCACCCGCCCTCGTGGGAGCGCATCGATCGCAGCCCACTTCGCGTGGCCGCCCGCCGAGTGCGGGAGCAACCTCGAAACCGTCCATGTCCTCCACCGATTCGCCCGACTACCGCGCCACACTGAACCTGCCGGACACGCCCTTCCCGATGCGCGGCGATCTGCCCAAGCGCGAGCCGGGCTGGGTGAAGCAGTGGGAGGAGCAAGGCACCTACCAGCGGCTGCGCGACGCGCGGGTCGGAGCGCCGAGGTTCGTGCTGCACGACGGGCCGCCCTATGCCAACGGCGCGCTGCACATCGGCCACGCGGTCAACAAGGTGCTCAAGGACATGGTCGTCAAGTCGCGCCAGCTGGCGGGCTTCGATGCGCTCTACGTCCCCGGCTGGGACTGCCATGGCCTGCCGATCGAAAACCAGATCGAGAAGACCTACGGCCGCAAGCTGACCCGCGACGAGGTGCAGGCCAAGAGCCGCGCGTACGCCACCGAGCAGATCGCGCTGCAGATGGCCGACTTCAAGCGCCTGGGCGTGCTGGGCGACTGGGACCATCCGTACCGCACGATGGACTTCGGCAACGAGGCCGGCGAGATTCGCGCACTCAAGCGGCTGGTCGAGCGCGGCTTCGTGTACCGCGGATTGAAGCCGGTGTACTGGTGCTTCGATTGCGGGTCTTCGCTGGCCGAGTTCGAAATCGAGTACGCGGACAAGGCTTCACCGACGGTGGATGTGGCCTTCCTGGCCGCGCAGCCGCAGCTAGTGCTGGAGGCCTTCGGCCTGCCCTCACCCCAGCCCTCTCCCGCGAACGCGGGAGAGGGAGCAAATACTCCCTCTCCCCCGGCAACCGGGGAGAGGGTTGGGGTGAGGGGGTTGCCGCAAGACAAACCGGTCTTCGCGGTGATCTGGACCACCACCCCCTGGACCCTTCCCGCCAACCAGGCACTCAACCTCAACCCGGATCTCGAGTACGCGCTCGTCGATACCGAGGGCGGCCTGCTTCTGCTCGCCAGCGCCCTCGTCGAGAAGTGCCTCGAGCGCTTTGGCCTGAGCGGCAAGGTCGTCGCCACGACCCAAGGCAAGGCACTCGACGGCCTACGCTTCCATCACCCGCTTGCCGACGTGCATGAGGGCTACAGCCGCCTCGCCCCCATCTACCTGGCCGATTACGCGACCGCGGAAGACGGCACCGGCATCGTCCATTCCGCGCCGGCCTACGGCGTTGAGGACTTCAACTCCTGCATCGCGCACGGCGTGGCGCGCGACGACATCCTCAACCCGGTGCAGGGCAACGGCGTGTTCGATGCGGCACTGCCGCTTTTCGGCGGCCAGTTCATCTGGAAAGCCAACCCGCTCATCGTCGAGGCGCTGCGAAACGCCGACCGACTGCTCGCCACAGCCCAGCTCGAGCACAGTTATCCGCACTGCTGGCGCCACAAGACGCCGGTGATCTACCGCGCCGCCGCGCAGTGGTTCGTGCGCATGGACGAAGGCGAAGGCGTGTTCACCATCGACAAGGCGCCCGGCACGCTGCGCCAGACCGCGCTGGCCGCCATCGACGGCGACCCGGCCCACGG
>NZ_JACDCU010000183.1 GCF_013817365.1 Methylibium sp.
GTGGTGCGCGCATGAACTTCGATGTTGGCGGGGTTGTCGAACTGCTGCGGCATCCACGAGCCCGGCGTCGACGCGATCAATTCCTGCGCCTTCGCGATCGAGCCCTTCATGCCGAGCTCGCGCGGCGTGAGCACGAAGCTCGCGCCGTAGGCCAGCATCAACCGGCGGCGCTCCACGCTCATGCTGTCGGGCATGACCAGCACCAGCCGGTAGCCCTTCACCGCCGCCACCATGGCCAGGCCGACGCCGGTGTTACCGGAGGTCGGCTCGATGATGGTGCCGCCGGGGCGCAGCTGCCCGTCGCGCTCGGCGGCCTCGACCATGGCGAGCGCGATGCGGTCCTTGATCGAGCCGCCCGGGTTGTTGCGCTCGGACTTGATCCAGACCTCGCTGCCCGGCGGGAACAGGCGATGGATGCGGATGTGCGGCGTGGCGCCGATGGTGTCGAGGACGGTGTTGGCTTTCATGTGCTCTCCTGCGTATGCGGCAAGTTCGTGTGCCGCGAACGATAATCCCATCCGTGAAGTGGGCCAGACCGCCGCTGGCACACCGGCCGAAAGGCTGTGCTGGAGGAAGGTCCGGACTGCACAGGGCAGCGCAGCAGCTAACGGCTGTCCACCGCGAGGTGAGGATCAGAGCAACAGAGACGAGTCGGGCCTGGGGGCGCAAGCCCCGAGGCCCGGGTGAAACGGGCAATCTCTGCGCGCAGCAACACCAAATAGGCCAGCATTGATGTGGCTCCGCGGAGCTGGCGGGTAGGTGGCATCGAGCCGTTCCCGTGAGGGGCGGCCCAGAGGAATGGCGGTCACGCCGGCAACGCCGCAAGGCGGTGCCGGTGCACAGAATCCGGCCTATCGGCCCGCTTCACACTTTTCACGTTTCATTCGAACAAGAACCGGGCCGGAAACGGCGCCTGCCGTCTTGGCGCGCAGGCCCCAGCGTATGAATCCCAACGCGCAAACTCTTTGGCATGCGCCGCTCTGGGCGCTGTCGGTGCTGCTCGCCTGCCTGGGCATGCTCGGGCCGTTCGCGATCGACACCTACCTGCCGGCCTTTGCTGGCATCGCCGCCTCGATCGACGCCACGCCGGTGCAGATGCAGCAGACGCTGTCGGTCTACCTGATCGGCTTCGCGGTGATGAGCCTGTTCCACGGTGCGCTCTCCGACAGCTTCGGGCGCCGCCCGGTCGTGCTGTGGGGCGTGGCCGTGTTCACGCTGGCTTCGGTCGGGTGCGCTCTGTCGCAGACGATCGGCCAACTGGTCTTCTTCCGGCTGCTGCAGGGTTTGTCGACCGGCGCGGGCATCGTGGTCTCGCGCGCGGTCATCCGCGACATGTTTCCGCCGGCCGACGCGCAGCGCGTGATGTCGCAGGTCACGCTCTTCTTCGGCGCGGCGCCGGCCATCGCGCCCATCATCGGCGGCTTCCTGTTCGTGCATGCCGACTGGCATGCGATCTTCTGGTTTCTCACCGCCGTCGGCGCCGCACTGTGGTTCGCCAACTGGAAGCTGCTGCCCGAGACGCTGCACGCAGACGCGGTGCAGCCTTTCAACGTGCGCAACCTGCTGCGCGGCTACCGGCAGATCGGCTCGAACTCCCGCTTCTTCCTGCTGGCGCTGGCGAGCGGCATTCCGTTCAACGGCATGTTCCTGTATGTGCTGTCGGCGCCGGTGTTCGTGGGCGAGCACCTGGGCCTGGCGCCGCAGCAGTTCTTCTGGTTCTTCCTGTTCACCATCGCCGGCATCATGGGCGGCGCGTTCTGGAGCGGCCGGCTGGCGGGCAAGCTGCCGGCGTCGCGGCAGATCCGGCGCGGCTTTCGCATCATGCTCACGGTGTCGGTCGTCAACGTGCTCGCCAATGCGTTCTTCACCGCCGAGGCGTGGTGGGCGCTGCCGCTGATCTCGCTGTTCTCGTTCGGCTGGGCGCTGATGGTGCCGGTGGTCACGCTGATGGTGCTGGACCTCGTTCCCTCGCGGCGCGGCATGGCCTCGTCGATGCAGTCCTTCATGGCCGCCACGGCCAATGCGCTGGTCGCCGGCGTGCTGGCGCCGCTGGTCATGCACTCGACCCTGCTGCTGGCCGTCGCCTCGCTGGGCCTGATGAGCATCGGCCTCGTCTCGTGGCTGTGGGTCAAGCCGCGGTTGGCGGGGCCTTCACAGCGCGGCTGAACGCGGCAGCCGTGGCGAAGCAAGGCACCCGCGAGCCGAGGACACGGCGGTGCGGCCTTCTGCGCACCAGCCCGCGGCCGACTCGATCAGGCTGCCGCGCGTGACACCGGCAACTCGGCCAGCAACTCGCGCAGCCGCTGCACCATCTGCTGCAGGTCGAGTGGCTTGGTCCAGTAGTCGTCGAAGCCCGCAGCGCGTGCCGCGGCGATCTGCTCCGGCAGCGCATCGGCTGACAAGGCGATGCAGTGCAGCGAGCGGGTGGCCGCTTCGCGCCGCAGCGCGCGCACCACCTGGTCGCCGGTGAGGCGGGGGATGTTGATGTCGATCAGCAGCACGTCGGGCCGCAGGCGCCGGGCCAGCGCCAGGCCTTGTTCGCCGTCGGGCGCGACCACCACGCGCCACTGCGGCATGCCGCGCAGTGCCTCGACGACCAGCAGCGCATTGACCGGCTCGTCTTCGATGTACAGGATGGTCGCGGCGCGCGGCTTGCCGCGGATCGGGGCCGAGAGGCTGGTCGCATGGAAAGCCGTGTTGGCCGGCTCGGCGCGCAACCCGGCCGCGCTGGCGCGCGGCAGCAGCACGCTGAACACCGAGCCGAGGCCCGGTTCGCTCGTCACGCGCAATTCGCCGCCCATCGCCTCGACCGCGCCCTTGGCGATCACCAGGCCCAGGCCGCTGCCCTCGATGCCGCGGTTCTCCGCCCCGAGCCGGTTGAAGGGCTGGAACAGCTCGGCTTGCTGGAGGGTGCTCAGGCCGGCGCCTTCGTCGCTCACGGCAATCTCGATGCGGCTCGAGTGGACCGTCAGCGCAACGCCCAGCCGCCCGCCGGCGCGGTTGTACTTGATGCCGTTGGACAGCAGATTGACCAGCACCTGGCCAAGCGCCCGCGCATCGGCCAGCACGGCCAGCGCTTCGCCGGGGCCCGAGCGCTCGATGCGCACGCCGCGCTGCAGCGCCTGGGCTTCGACCAGCGAGCCGGCGTCGTCGAGCGCGGCGTCGAGCAGCATCGGGCGGAGCGCGAGCGTCAGGCCGCCTTGATCGAGCCGGGTCAGGTCGAGCACGTCGTTGATCAGCGAGAGCAGATGCGCGCCGGCGTGGCGCACCTGTTCGATGCGGTGCTTCTGCGGGCCGTCGAGCGTCCGCGTGGCGTCCGTCTGCAGCAGTTGGGTGAAACCGAGGATGGCGTTGAGCGGCGTGCGCAATTCGTGGCTCACCCGCGAGAGAAAGAGGCTCTTCGCCTGGCTGGCCTGCTCGGCGGCCAGCTTGTCGCGCTTGAGCTGGCCGAGCTGCACCTGTTCGCTCACGTCGCGACAGGCGCCGACCAGGCAGGCCGCGCCGTTGTCGCCGTCGCCGAGGCGCCGGGCCGCGAGTTCGAGATAGCGCGTCGCGCCGTCCGCGCCGACGATCTGCAGCGTCAGCATCAGCCCGTCGTCCAGGCCGGCGGTCGAGATCGCGTGGCGCAACCGCCGCCCCTCGACCGGCTCGAAGAGCGCCAGCCAGGCGTCGAAGTCCATGCTCGCGCCGTCGGCGCCGAGCCCGTGGTGCCCGAGCGCGTTCGCGTCCAGCACGACGCGCGCTTGCGCGATGTCGATCTCGATCAGGCCGAGCCGGGCCGCATCGACGGCGAGCTGCCAGCGCTGCTGCACTTCGCGATACGCGGCGTCGCGCTGCTTGCGCTCGGTGATGTCGGTGACGAAGCCGTGCCACAGCACGCTGCCGTCGGGCAGCGGCTCGGGCCGCGAGACGCCCTCGTGCCAGCGCAGACCCTGCCGCGGCAGCAGCACGCGGAACTCGTGTCGCCAGGGCGTGAGCTTGCGAGCCGAGGCCTGGATCGATGCATGCAGGCCGGGAAGATCGTTGCGATGAATGCGTGCGAACAGCGCGGAGCCGTCGTGGAGGATGTCTTGCGGCGCGAGCTCGAACAGCTCGTGCACGTGCGCACTGGCGCGGGGAAAGCAGAACCGGCCGTCGGGAAACAGACGGAACTGATAGACGAAGCCGGGCAGCGTCTCACCGAACGTGCGCAGCAGTGCAACCTGTTCGGTGGCCGCGATCTGCTGACGATGGCTCAGCAGCCAGTGCTGGGCTGCGCGAGCCAGGCCTTGCAGCGAGGTGCGCTGGGCGTCGGTGAGCCGGCGCGGCACGCGATCGATCACGCACAGAGTACCGAGCCTGTGGCCGTCGACTTCGAGCGGCACGCCGGCGTAAAAGCGCAGGTGCGGTGCGCCGAGCACCAGTGGGTTGTCGGCGAAACGCGGGTCGGCGAGCGCGTCGGTCACCTCGAACAGGCCATCGCCCAACAGCGCATGGGCGCAGAACGCCATCTCGCGCGGCGTCTGCTCGATGTCGAGACCATGGTGGGCCTTGAACCACTGTCGATCGGCATCGATCAAGGTGACCAGGGCGATCGGACACCCGGAGACGACGCTGGCACAGTGCACCAGACCGTCGAGCACCGGGTCGGCGGGCGTGTCCAGCACCTGCAACTGCAGCAGGCAATCCAGGCGCTGCGGTTCGTCCGCGGGTAAATGAGCAATCAGCATGGGGGGGCGGAAGCTCGGGGAGCTAAGCGAAAGGGAAAGTGGCCGGCGCGCCGGCGCTGCAGAAGGAAAGTCGGGGTGTTGTGCCGCGAGGGGGTCGGCTCGCGTCCGACCCGCCGGGGTAGCGATCACATCGGGTCGAAGAGGCCCATGTCGGGACCGGCGAGCAGGGCTTCGATGTCCATCAGGATCAGCATGCGATCGGCGACGCTGCCGATGCCGGTGATGCAGGCGCTGTCGACGCTGCACGACATCTCGGGAGCGGGCTTGATCACTTCCGGGCCGAGTTGAAGCACATCGGACACCGAATCGACCACCGTGCCGATCACGCGGCCCTTGACGTTGAGCACGATGACGACGGTGAAGCCGTTGTAGTCGGCCACTTCGCAGCCGAGCTTCACACGCAGATCGACGATCGGCACGATCACGCCGCGCAGGTTGATCACGCCCTTGATGAAGGCCGGCGCATTGGCGATGCGCGTGGGCGGCTCGTAGGAGCGGATCTCCTGCACCTTGAGGATGTCGATGCCGTATTCCTCGGCGCCGAGGCGAAAGCTCAGGAATTCACCGCCGCTCGTCGGCACGCGCTCGCTGTGAGCGGCCGCGGTGCGAGCGATTTCGACAGGTGCTTCGATCATGTTCATGCCTCGCGATGTTCAGGGCGGCCGCTGCGCTGCACACGCCATGCTGGTCGAACCGAATTCGTCGTCAGCCGGCAGCAGCGGGAGGCGAAGCGGCACTCCACCACAGGATTGTCGGGTCCTCGCAGAAGCAGTGAAGGGCCAATGTGCGGGTACAAAGCGGCATTGGTCCCGGTTTGGCAGGATGCTTCGAGCCGTGCGGCGCCGAGCGGCACGCTGGCGTCGCGCGCACCGGCGCTACGCTTGTGAATCAGGGAGACAGGGCCATGCGTTTCGAACACCTGCTGCAAGTCACTGACCCGGGCAATCCGCGCATCGCGCCGATGAGCCGGTCAGAGTTGTGGCGGGGTCTGCTGGTGCGTGTGGAGTCGCCGCAGCGCTTCGAGCTCGGACCCGACCGATGCGAAGCGCGCGTCGGTGAAAGCCAGGAGGAGCGCGTGCGCAGCATCCACTTCGGCTCGCTGCGCTTCGAGGACCGCGTGCGGCTCGAGCCCGAGCAGCGCATCGTCTTCGAGCCGCAGCCGCACGAGGGCGCGGCGCCGGTTCACCTCACGATCACGCTCGAGGAGCCCGCCCCCGGCGCCTTGTTCCTGCGCTTCGCCTACAGCGCCGAAGGCGCGCTTTCGGCGGAGGACAAGGCCGTGCAGGGCTACCGCGAACAGGCTTGGCTGGAGCACGATCGCGACATGCTGCGCACGCTGAGAGAGTGGCAGCGGCTGGGGAGCTTGTAGGCCGCCAGACGCCGCCGCAGGCGCCGACACCGCGCGTGCCCCATCGGTATTTCGGACGAAGGACGCGGTCGTCGCCGGCCCCGCTCGGCGGCGCGAATACTCATCCATCACTTGCAGTGCTCTTCGCAAGTCCTTACTTCAAAACGATATTTCCGTGGAAATGTACCTTTCAAGTCGCCTCTAAGTAGTTGATTTCATTGGGATTTCCTTACATCTGCAGTTGACCCTGCCGATGCGCTCCGCTAAAGTGGGACAAAGTGCACTTTGGTGGGAGTTCGTGGCGCAATTCGTTTTTCAGGGGGCTTCGGCGCTGGCGCTCGACGCAAAAGGGCGCCTCGTCGTCCCCGCGCGTCACCGCGAGGTGCTGGCCGCCCTGGCGCAGGGCCAGCTCACGCTCACCAAGCACCCGCAGGGCTGTCTGCTCGTTTTTCCGCGTCCGTCCTGGGAAGGCTTCCGCGACAAGATAGCGGCGCTGCCCATGCACGCGGTCGGCTGGAAGCGCATCTTTCTCGGCAATGCGATGGACGTCGAAATCGACGCCAGTTCGCGCGTGCTCGTCTCGCCCGAACTGCGCGCCGCGGCGGGCCTGGCGAAAGACGTGCTGCTGCTCGGCATGGGCAGCCACTTCGAGCTGTGGGACGCCGAGCGCTACGCGGCCCACGAGGCCGAGGTGATGCAGCAGGGCCTGCCCGATGTCCTGCAAGACTTTTCCTTCTGACGCGCGATGGATCCCCGGGCAGGGCAGGCGCAGCACACCACGGTGCTGCTGCACGAGGCAGTGGACGCGCTCGTGACCACCCCTGAGGGCCACTACGTGGACGGCACCTTCGGGCGCGGCGGTCATGCGCGGCTCATCCTCGCGGGGCTCTCGCCGGCGGGCCGCCTGTTGGCGATCGACCGCGATCCGGCCGCGGTGGCGCACGCGTGCGAAGGCGAGGAGCGCATCGACGATGCGCGCTTCTCGATCGAGCACGCTGCCTTCGCCGACTTCCCTTCGGTGCTGGCGACGCGCGGTTTCGACCGCATCGACGGCCTGCTGCTCGACCTGGGCGTGAGCTCGCCGCAGATCGATACCGCCGAACGCGGTTTCAGCTTCCGCTTCAGCGGCCCGCTGGACATGCGCATGGACACCACGCGCGGTGAGAGCGCCGCCGATTTCCTGGCCCGCGCCGATGAGCGCGCGATCGCCGAGGTGGTGCGCGACTACGGCGAGGAGCGCTTCGCCGGGCCCATCGCCAAGGCCATCGTGGCCCGGCGCGACGAGGGCCACGCCGTGCGGACCACCGACGATCTCAGCGAGCTCGTGGCGCGCGCCGTGAAGACGCGCGAGCCGGGCCAGAACCCGGCCACGCGCACCTTTCAGGCGCTGCGCATCTTCGTGAATGCCGAGCTGGCCCAGCTCGAGCAGGCGCTGGAGGCGGCGCTCAAG
>NZ_JACDCU010000549.1 GCF_013817365.1 Methylibium sp.
CGATCGTCACTGCCTTGGGTCGGCCGGCCTGGGCAATGATTTCCGCCTCGCGCTGGTGCTGCTTGGCATTGAGCACCTCGTGCGGCAGCTTGACTTTTTCGAGCAGCGTGGAGATCAGCTCGGAGTTCTCGATCGATGTGGTGCCCACCAGCACGGGCTGGCCGCGCTCGAAACAATCCTGAAGGTCCTTGACCACCGCGTCGTAACGCTCGCGGGAAGTCTTGTAGACGAGGTCCAACTCGTCGATGCGCGCGGTCGGCTTGTTGGGGGGGATCACCACCGTCTCGAGACCGTAGATTTCCTGGAACTCGTAGGCCTCGGTGTCGGCGGTGCCCGTCATGCCGGCCAGCTTGACGTACATGCGAAAGTAGTTCTGGAAGGTGATGGAAGCGAGCGTCTGGTTCTCGGGCTGGATGTGCACGCCCTCCTTCGCCTCCACGGCCTGGTGCAGGCCGTCGCTCCAGCGCCGCCCGGTCATGAGGCGGCCGGTGAACTCGTCGACGATGACGATCTCTCCGCCTTGCGGACCCTGCTGCACGACGTAGTGCTGATCACGGTGGAACAGGTGCCTGGCCCGCAGCGCCGCATAGAGATGATGCATGAGCGTGATGTTGGCGGCGTCGTACAGACTCGCGCCCTCGGCCAGCAGACCGGCCTGCGACAGCAGTTCTTCGGCCCGCTCGTGGCCGGTTTCGGTGAGGAAGACCTGATGCGTCTTCTCGTCGGCAGTGAAATCGCCCGGCTCGATCACGCCCTCGCCGGTGCGCGGATCGGCCTCGCCGATCTGCTTCTTGAGGCCGGGCACCACCGCGTTGATCTTGAGGTAAAGCTCGGTCTGGTCTTCGGCCTGGCCGCTGATGATGAGCGGCGTGCGCGCCTCGTCGATCAGGATGGAATCGACCTCGTCGACGATCGAGAAGTTGAGCGGGCGCTGCACGCGCTCGGCAACCTCGTGGACCATGTTGTCGCGCAGGTAGTCGAAGCCGAACTCGTTGTTGGTGCCATAGGTGACGTCGCAGCGGTAGGCGGCCTGCTTGTCCTCGCGCGTCATTTGCGCCGTGTTCACGCCCACCGTGAGTCCGAGGAAGCTGTACAGCCGGCCCATCCACTCGGCATCGCGGCGCGCCAGGTAGTCGTTGACGGTCACCAGGTGAACGCCTTTGCCGGCCAACGCGTTCAGGTACACCGGCAGCGTCGCCATCAAGGTCTTGCCCTCGCCGGTGCGCATCTCGGCGATCTTGCCGTCGTGCAGCACCATGCCGCCGATCAGCTGCACGTCGAAGTGACGCATCTTCAGCGTGCGCTTGCTGCCCTCTCGCACCACAGCGAAGGCTTCGGGCAGCAGGGCATCGAGCGTCTCGCCCTTGTCAACGCGCTCGCGCAGCGCGGTCGTGCACTCGCGCAGTTCGGCGTCGGAGAGTTTTTCGAACTGCGGCTCGAGCGCGTTGATCTGCTCGACCACGCGCCGGTACTGCTTGAGCAGGCGCTCGTTGCGGCTACCGAAAATCGATGTAAGAAGCTTGGGCAACATGCGTGCAAAGTTGTTCGGGATCGGCACCGCCGGGGGTGCGCGCCGGCATCGGGCCGTTGCGCGCGCCGCGGGCCGGAGCATCCCGCAGACATTCGGTCAACTGAGGGCAGTTCCCGGAATAAGAAGAGCGGCGCTTGCTTGGCGCCGTTCAGAGCGCAAAAGTTTAGCACCGGCCTTGCTGCAGACCCGGCCGGCAAGGCCCCGAGTCCCGCTGTGGGCGCCGCGCGGCGCAGGCCTGCGCTGCTCAGCGCCGCGCCGTAACCTGCGCCCGCGCGCGCGCCAGAAACTTCGCCGGGTTCTGATGCACACCCTCGACCATCACTTCGAAGTGCAGATGCGGGCCCGTCGAGCGGCCGGTGCTGCCCACGTGCGCAATCGTCTGCCCGCGCTTGACGAGGTCGCCGGCCTGCACGAGCAGCTTGGACGCATGAGCGTAGCGGGTCACGAGGGCGTTGCCATGGTCGAGCTCGACCAGCAGGCCGTACTGCGGGTGCCGCTCAGCACTGCGTACCACCCCGCCGGCAGCCGCCTGGATCGGCGTGCCGGTGTTGGCCGGGAAGTCCAGGCCGGTGTGCAGGGCGCCGCGCCCGGTAAAGGGGTCGGAGCGAAAGCCGAAGCCCGAGCCGATCGGCCCGGGCACCGGTGCCGAGCTGGGCACCATCAGCGCCAGCAGCCGGGTTTCCAACAGGCGTGACTCGGCCAGGGTGAAGATGTCGTTGCTGCGATCGGCCTGCTCGTCGATCAGGGCCAGTTCCCGGCCGAGCTGCGTCAATG
>NZ_JACDCU010000011.1 GCF_013817365.1 Methylibium sp.
CGACTCGACCGGGCGCAGCAGGGCAGTAACGGTGGACTTTTTCAGCGCCATGGAAGGGTCCGGTAGGTTGATCCCCGCGGGGAACGGCCGGCCGCGGCTGGCCTTGGGGCGCTCATGACAGCCAGCTGCGCAGTTGCGCCGCCATGGCGTGGCAGGGCAGCACCAGGCTGGCGCCGCCGAGCTCGATCAGTTCGTGCGGCATGCCGAAGACGACCGCGGTCTCGGCCGATTCGGCGATCGTGCGGCCGCCCGCGGCGTGCAGCCGCTTCATCGCCGCCGCACCGTCGTTGCCCATGCCGGTCAGCATCACGCCCAGCAGGCGCTGCGGCGACATGAATTTCATCGCGCTCTCGACCATCACCTCGACAGAGGGATGCCAGAGCACGGTGGGTGTCTCGGGCCGCGGCGCGACGTACAGCACGCCGGCACGGTCGCTGACGACGATGTCCGTGCCGCCGCGGCCGATGTAGACATGGCCCACCTGCAGCGGCATCGGGCCCGCAGCCTCGACCACCTTGAGCGCACACAGCCCGTCCATGCGGCGCGCGAAGGTGTCAGTGAAGTTCGCCGGCATGTGTTGTGCCACCAGCACCGGCCACGGAAAGTTGGCGGGCAGCTTGGGCAGGATGTCTTCCAGCGTGCGCGGCCCACCGGTGGACACGCCTATCAGCAGCAAGCCGGGCACCTGCGCACTCGCGCGCCCCGGGATGCCCGTCGCGAGCGGCGCCGCCGCCGGCTTGGCGGTTTGCGAACGCGCCGGCGCCGCGCGCGGCCAGCCGAGTTGCGCCCCTACTCGTGCACGCAAGGCCGAGCGCACCTTGTCGAGCAGGATCAGCTTGATGTCGTCGACGTGCAACGAGATCGTGCCGCCGGGCTTGGGAATGAAGTCGACCGCGCCCAGCGCCAGCGCCTCGAAGGTCGCGAGTGCGCCCTTCTCGGTCAGCGACGAGACCATGATCACCGGCGTCGGCCGCGCCGCCATGATCAGCGACAGCGCGGTCAGCCCGTCCATCTCGGGCATGTTGATGTCAAGCGTCACCACGTCGGGCTGCCACGACACCACCATCTCGACGCCCTCGGCCCCGTTGCGCGCGCTGCGCACCTCGTAGCCGCCCTCCACCAGCACGCCGGTGATGAGCTTGCGCATGAGCGCCGAGTCGTCGACGACCAGAACTTTCTTCATGTCAAGGTTCCTTGGCTGCAGACGTCGATGGCGTTGCGGTGGCGTTCATCTACGCCGCCTTGGCGAAGACCTGCGGCTCGGGCGCCGGCGGCAGCGGTTCGCCACCGATGCGGTCCAGGGCCAGCACCTCGCGGCCCTGCAGCAAGTGCTCGGGCTCGATCAGCATCACCAGGCGCTTGTCACCGTCGAGCTTGGCGACCTTGCTGATGAGCTGGCTCTGCTCCTGCGACATCGCCGGCGCTGAAACGATGTGGGCGCGCGGAATGCGCAGCACTTCGGCCACCGAATCGACGATGAAGCCGGTGCGCTTGCCGCCCAGCAGGTAGACCATGATGCGCTGGCGCTCGTTGCGCTCGATCAGCGGCAGGCCGAGGCGGCTGCGCTGGTCGATCACCGGCAGCACCGTGCCGCGCAGGTTGATCACGCCTTCGACGAAGCCCGGGGTCTTGGGCACGCGCGTCAGCGCTTCCGGAACGCGCACGATCTCCTGCACACTCATGATCGGCACGCCGAACTCCTCGGCGCCGAGGCGGAAGATCACGACCTGTGCGTCGTCGTCGCTGCTGCTCTCGACGCTGTCTTCACCGCTGTCGTCGGGCGTATCGGCTTTGTTCATGCTGTCTCCGCTTTGGCCACCACCGGCGCCGCGCGCCAGATCCAGCGCCTGTTCGATGGCCGGCATCTGCAGCAGCCGGTCGGTGGCGATGATCGACACCAGGCGCTTGCCGCCGTCGAGTCGGCAGATCGACGAGAACTCCTGCATCTGCCCCGAGCTCGACAACATGCCCGGCATCGGGTCGGCCTGCGCGCGCGGGACGCTCAGCACCTCCTTGACCGAATCGGTGACGAGACCGACGTGCAGCCCGCCCGGCAACGTCGTGACCACGATGCGCTGCTGCTCGCTGTAAGGCTGGCGCGGCAGCCCGAACAGGCTGCGCAGGCTCACGAGCGGCAGCAGGCGCTGGCGCAGCGAGATCACGCCCATCACATGGCCGGGAGTGTTGGGGAGTTCGCTGACGCTCTCGGGCAGTTGCACGATCTCCTGTACCTCGGCGATGTCGAGCGCGTATTCCTGCTCGGCGACCGAGAACGAGACCAGGCGCAGTTCACCACCGCCGGTGCCGTCTTCGGCTTCGGTGGCGTTGACCGAGCAGCCCGTTTCCACGCTGCCCGCCAGGGTGGTGGTGGCGTCGCTGCGGGCCACGGCGAGGGCGCCGAACTGGGCCTCGACCAGGCGCGCGAAGTCGATCGACAGCAGCATGTCGTGGCCGCTGCCATCCGCACGCGGATGCTTGATGACGCCGGTCAGGTAGTCGGCCTTCACGATGCTCTGGATGCTGTCGGAGGACTCGACTTCGCCCGGCTCGATGGTCACCACGCTGGCGACGCGGTCGACCACGAAGCCGAGCGGCTGGCCGATGTGGATGACGAGCGCGCGCGTGGCGTCGTCACTGTCGCGCTCGGTGCAGCCGAAGAGGCGGCGCAGGTTGATGATCGGCAGCACGCGTCCGCGCAGGTTGGCCAGGCCGTCGAGCGTGCTCGGCGCCAGGGGCAGATGAGAGACCTCCGGCATGCGGATGATCTCCTGCACCGGCGCGATCGGCACCGCGAACATCTCGCCGGCCACGGCGAAGGTGACGTATTGGTTGTGGTGGTTGGTCTCGACATCGGCCACATCGTCCGGGCGGAGTTCGGGGTTGTTGGCCGGGGTCGTCGACAAGGCTTTGCTCATGGCAGTCCTCCTGGATGGGCTGGCGTGGAGAGGACGGCGTTCACGCGCTTTGCAGTTCGTCGGCCAGCGAGGCGATCTCTTCGATCGCCGCCGACAGTTCCTCGGCGCCCTGCGACTGCTGCTTGGCGGCGGATGCGGCCTGCTCGGCGGCCTTCTCGGCCTCGGCAGCGGCGGTGGAGACCTGCTCGACGCCGACCTTCACCTGGCTCACGGCGGCAGCGATTTCCTGCGCAGCGGCCACGGCGTCCTGGTTGCCCTTCTGCACCTCCGCCACATCGACCTCGATCTTGTTCAGGCTGGTGGTGATGAGCTTGGCCTTCTCGACCTCGGTCAGCGCCGAGGCGACGATGCCATTCAGGTCACGGCCGACGAGGCCAATCTGGTCTTGGATCGCCTTGACCATGTCCTTGATGCGGTCGGCGTTTTCGGCCGAGTCGTGCGCCAGGTTGCGGATGTCGGTGGCGACGACGACGAAGCCCTTGCCGAAGTCACCGGCGCGCGCCGCTTCGATGCTGCCGTTGACCGCGAGCATGTTGGTCTGGATCGAAACCTGCGTGATGGCATCCACGATCTTGTCGATCTTGCGCGACACCAGTTCCAGCTCCTTGACCTGCGTGATGCTGGTCTGCGTGCTGCTGACGTTGGAGGAAATGCCGCCGATCAGGCTGTCGATGTTCTGCTTGTTCTCGCCCATCAGGGCGCGGATCGCGGTGGCGCGCTCGTTGCCCTGAGCCGCACGCTCTTCGGCGATCTGGGCACCGCGTTCGATCTGGGTCACCGCGGCGGCCGATTCCGCGCTGGCCGCAGCCTGCGTCTGCGCGCCCTTGCGGATCTCGTCCAGCGCAACCAGGATCTGCGCCGCCGAACGGTTGATCTCCTGCACGGCGCTGGAGAGTTCTTCGGCCGAGCTGGCCACCTCTTCGGCGCTCTTGGCGATGTCGGTGGAATTTTTCAGCTCGTCGGCGATTTCCGACAAGCCAGCCGCCGTCTGTTCGCACTGCGACAAGGCGGTGGTCTGCTCGGTGACGGTCTTGTTGGCTTCTTCGCAGGCCGACGACTGCTGGGTCGAGGCCGCGGCGATCTGCTCGGCGCCCAGCAGGGCCTGCTGCGACGCGACGTTGCTTTGCGATGCGGCGGTCGCGATGTCGGCCGCCCCCTTCACGATCTCGGCGGCGTCGGTGCGGATCTGGTCGAGCTGCTTCAAGATCAGCACGCTCTTTTCGACTTCGGCCTGCACCGCTTCGGCGCCCTGGTTGATGCCTTCGGCGATGACCTTGACTTCGCCCTGGATCTGGCCGATGAGATCCTGGATCTGCTTGGCGCTCTTCTCCGAGGTCTCGGCCAGCGTGCGCACTTCGTCGGCGACGACGGCAAAGCCCTTGCCGTGTTTGCCGGCACGCGCGGCTTCGATGGCGGCGTTCAGCGCCAGCAGGTTGGTCTGGTCGGCGATGCGGGCCACGGCCTTGACGATGTCGCCGATGCTGGCGGCCTGGCGTTCGAGCTCGGTCATCATCTTCACCGACTCTGCCTGCCGCAACGCGGCCTGCTTGACATTGCCGACGGTCGAGCCGACCTGGCCATTGACTTCGCCGGCGAGCGTCTGAATGCCTTCGGCGGTGCGTTGGGCCTGCGTCACCGCGGCCATCTGGCGTGTGATCGAGGCCGAGACCTGGGTGATGGCGGCCAGCGATTCTTGCGCCGCACCCGAAGCCTCTTCGGCGCCGGTGGCGATTTGCGCCGCGGCGCGCTTGAGTTCTTCGGCGGCCGAGGCGGCCTCGTTGATGCCCGAGGACAACTGGGTGGCGGCCGCCGAGACACGCTCGGAGGCTTGCTGCTGCTTGGCCAGCGTGCGTGCGCGCTTGCGCTGCACATCGGCGTCGCGGGACACATTCTTCGAGACGCCGGCGGCGACTGCCTGCAGGGCTTGCGGGGTGGCCGTAGAGGCCTTGCGGACGAGGGACATTGTTGCTCCAGAGGTTGCTTGATCGGGTCCATGACGCACACACCTGTGGGCGTCAAAACAGCTTGGCGGCACCATCGCTGTTGCAGCATTTGTGGACCGAGGCCAAGTGCTGCGTATTTCAGTTCTTCGCGGGCTGACGCGATCGGAAGATGAGCGGCCCAACGCGCCTGAACGGCGGGCGGGTCGAACTTGAATCGGGCGGTCGCGCCGGACCTCCGTGAAGGCTTGGCGCACGGCCGTTAACAATGCTGGCGCAATGTAGGCAACGCCCTGGCAGGCGTCTGTAGGGGCGTCTTGACGCGCGGCGCCGGGGGTTCTCGACCCGGGCGCCGGCGCGTGACTTTCAACCGCTTGGCGTGTCGGTGGGCGTCCAGCGCAGCGTGACGGTCGTTCCCGCCTCGGGCGACGAGTGGATCTCGAGAGTCGCGCCGATGGCGAGTGCGCGTTCGCGCATGCCCACCATCCCCAGGTGGCCGGGCCGCACGACATGCTCGATGCGCGCCAGCCCGCGGCCGTCGTCGCTGACGCTCAGCACCAGATGCTGCAAGTCGCCCGCAAGCGCGACCAGGACGCGCTTGGGCGCCGCATGGCGCAGCGCGTTGTTGATGCCCTCTCGCGCGACCATGAATGCGGCGTACTCGACATCGGGCGGCCAACGTGCTTCGGCCGGCAGCGACCCCGCATCAAGCACCAGCTGCACGTGGTCCTGGGCGAGGCCGTGTTGGTCGAGTTCGTTATCCAGGGCTGCGATGAGGCCCTGTTCATCAAGCAACGGCGGCCGCAGCACGGTGAGGACCCGCCGCACCTGCTTGTTGGCATCGGTGACGAGGCGGTCGATGCGGTCGAACCAGGCCGCGCTGCCGCCAGCGCTCTGCGCCATGGCGGGGCCGACGTCGAAGATCAGTCGCAGCGCAGCCAGCGTCTGCCCAAGGTCGTCGTGCAGGGTCTGTGCCAGCTTGCGCGTCGTCTCCTTCTCCTGCGCCAGCAGCCGCTGCGTCAGGCCGGCGAGCTCCAACTGGTAGTCCGCCAGGGCCTGCTCGGCTTGCGAGCGCTCGGTGATGTCGCGCAGGATCGCGGTCAGCACCGTGCGGCCGCCGACGCTGGCCTGCGAGATCGACGCTTCGAGTTCGACCAGTTCGCCGTCGGCACGAACGCCCTGCACCTTGCCCGCCGCCATGGCCCGGCGGCTGACGCGCGAGGCCGCGAAGTGCCCGAGGTACTGCCCGTGCGCCTCCCGCGCGTGGCCAGGAATCAGCCGGTCGAGCGACTGGCCGAACATGGCCTGCGAGGCAACGCCGAAGAGGCGCTCGGCCGCGGGGTTGAAGAGCACGACCGCGCCGTGGACATCGGTGCTGACGATGGCGTCGCTGGCGCCGGCGATGACGGCGGCCAGCCGGGCCTCGCTCTCGGCGATGCGCTGCGCCGCTTCGCGGTCGCGCGTGCGGTCGCTGAGCACCAGCGCGAAACCGGGCTCGTCGCCAACGCCTGACAGGCTGTACAGAGTGCCTTCAGCAAAGAAGCCTGTTCCGTCGACACGCAGCATCCAGTGTTCGATGCCGCGCTGCTTCTCATCGCGTGCGGCTTGCAGCAACTGCGCCGGCATGCCCTGGGCCCGGTCAACGCCACCAAACAAGCTGGCCAAGTCGGATTTCAGCGCGTCGGCGGTGGCCCGGCCGGTGAGCCTTTCGGCGCCGCGGCTCCACGAAACGAATGCGCCGCGCGCGTCGAGCATGATCAAAGCGTAGTCGGCCGCGGCGTCGGCGAACACGCTCAGCTGGCGCGCCAGTTGGTTGGCACGCCGCCGCTCCACGGCTTCTCCGCTGATGTCCTGCACCAGCGCGATGACGCCGTCGAAGCGCTCGTGGCGGTCGAACAGCGGCACCATCTGCCACTGCACTGGCAGTCGCGTGCCGTCGGCGCACAAGGCCGAGAAGCGAGTCACCAGTTCGCCAGGGGTCGAGGTCGTCGACTCGAACTGCGCGCTGAAGCCCGCCGCATCGGCGGGGTCGCACAGGAACTCGCTCGTGCGCCGGCCGCGCACCCGTTCTGTGGTCCAGCCGAGCATGCGCGTGCAGGCCTTGCTCAGGTACTCGACCCGAAAATCGGCGGACGAGATGGCCACGCCCGTCGGCAGGTGGTCGATGACCCGCTTGAACTGCCGGGCGTCGGTGGCCAGCCGCAAGAAGAGCGCCTCATCGGGCCCGTGTTCCGTTGCCTGGTTGCGCAGCAACTCGTCGCCCAGAGCATCAAGATAGGCCCCATGGGGCAGCGCGACGCGGTCGCCGCGGTCGCCCGCCGCCTTGAAGCGGGCCTGGACCGCATCGAACAGGCGGCGGTAGGGGTTGGTGGCGTGTCGCGCGGCGAACAGCCCCAGCGCCCCGCAGGCCAGCACCGCGGCCAGCGAGAAGGCCAACAGCGTCTGCTCGAACTGCCGCACGGCCGCAGCGGCCAATGCCGCGTCCTGGCTCACCACCACGCGCCAGCGCAGCCCACCTGCCGCGGCAGGCAGAGGCACATCGCGCACCACCGCGAGGTAGTCGCGGCCGTCGGAACCGGTGGCCCAGAACGGCGCTGCAGCCGGCGCCGTCACCCCGAACGGCGGCGCTTCGCGCAACGGCCGCCCGCCTCCGGCCAGGATGAAAGCATCCAGTCCCAGGCTTTCGGTCTCGGTGTTGGTGACCGTTCTCGCACCGATACCGGCGAGCCAGCCTGTGCTCAGATGCGCGGTCATCACCGCGACGACCTTGCCGGCGGCGTCGCGCACCGGCACACCGATGTCAGCGACATCGTCGGCACCGGTGGCACCCAACCAGGGCCGCAGCGCCACCGGCGGGTGGAAGTCGGCAAATACGACCCGCGACCGGCCACCTTCGAACACCGGGCGCCCGGCGATGGACTGCCCTTCGAGCCAGTGCTCGGTGCCGGCCAGCACCGTACCGTCGAGCGCGGCAACACCGATCCAGACGTAGGCGTTGCCCTTGGCCCGCAGCCACTCGAGCTCGGCGCGCATCGCATCGACCTGGCGTGGGTCCCGCGGGTCGGCCAGGGCCGCCGAGCGGGCCAACAGTTCGACCTCGTTGATACGCACGGCCACCGCGGCAGACAGGCGGTCGGCCAGCAGCAAGACCCGTTGCTCGATGCGCAAGCTGCTCTGGGCTCGCAGTTCCCGGGTCACCAACTGCCCGAACGCCAAGTACAGCAGGCCGACCAGCAGCAGCATCACCAGCGCCGGGACGATCGTGAAGCGCAGCGCCAGATTGGACGGGGCGAACATCGCGCGCATTGTCGCCGCGCCGCCCCTGCCGGGGCGCGGCGACGCAGTCTCCCGACGCGGGTCGTCGACCTTTCCCTACACGCCGCGGCCGGACGATCCCCGAAGATGGACTCCGCCTCTCCAAGGCTTGCCGCAGTACCGAAAGGCCCGATGTTCATTGATACCGTCGCCAATCCGCCCGCCGCAAGCTCGGCTGACCCGAGCATCGTCTCGCCGCGTCTGCGCGCGGGGCGCCGCGCGGGCAGCGTGGGCCGCGCGCCGGACGGTGCGGCGGCAGATATGGCGGCCGCTCCGGCTCAGTTTGTCGTGGCGCCGGGCCAGCCGCTGCCGCTGCTGATGCGTGGCAGCCAACCGACCTTCGTGATCGACAGCGAGACGCTGCAACTGGTCGCCGCCAACGCGGCCGCGCTGGCGCTGCGCGCCAACCGCCACCCGGTGCAGTTGCAGCGGCCGGCGCACGAAACCTTCACTCAGTCGGCACTGTGCCGCCTGCAGGGTAGGCCCACGGCGGCGGAAGCGGCGCACGATGCAGACCATGCTGGGCTGATCGACGGGCCGCTCGACAGCGAGACCGTGATCTGGAATGGTCGGCTGTCGCACCTGGTGGTGGTGCGACAAGCCGACATTCGGCAGCTGGATGCAGGTCGGGCGCTGCACGAGCGTGAACTGCAACTTTCGGGCATCGTCGAGACGGCGATGGACGCCATCATCTCGGTCGACGCCGATCAGCGCATCCGGGTCTTCAACAGCGCAGCCACCGTGATGTTCGGCATCTCGGCGGCCGAGGCGCAGGGCGAGCGGCTGGAGCGCTTCATCCCGGCGCCGGCGCACATCGCGCACGGCGAACATGTTGCCAACTTCGCGCGCACCGGCGCCAGCGTGCGCCGCATAGGCGGCTTGCTGCACGCGTTGACGGCCGTGCGGGCCAACGGCGAAGAGTTCCCGATCGAAGCCTCGATCTCGAAGATGGGCGCAGGCAGCACGATCCTGATGACGGCAGTGATCCGAGACGTCACCGAACTCAAGCGCGCGCAGGAAGCGCACAAGGCACAGTTGCAGGCCGAGGCCACGAGCCGCACCAAGACCGCTTTCCTGTCGCGCATGAGCCACGAACTGCGAACGCCGCTGAACGCCGTGCTCGGTTTCGCGCAGCTGTTGGGGCACGCCGGTGCGGACCCGCTGACGGTGCGCCAGCGTGACCAGGTCGACCAGATTCGCCGAGGCGGCCGGCACTTGCTGGAGCTCATCAACGACGTGCTCGATGTGGCCAAGATCGAAGAGGGCAGGATCGACGTCAGGGCAGAGAGCGTGTCGCTGGCAAGCGTGGTCGACGAAGCGCTCGACATGCTCAAGGAGCGCGCCGATCTGCTGCAGGTCAGTGTCCACACGCGCTACCGCGATGCTTGTGCGGACACCGTCACGGGCGACGCCTTGCGGCTACGCCAGGTGGTTCTGAACCTGCTATCGAATGCCATCAAGTACAACCGGCCCGGTGGCGAAGTCTGGGTCGATCTCGAGCAGCGCGACGGAAGGCTCGTGCTGACCGTGGCCGACAACGGTCTCGGCATGTCGGGGCTGCAACTCGAGCACCTGTTCGAGCCCTTCAACCGCCTCGGACGCGAAAGCAGTCCGGTCGAGGGTACGGGCATCGGACTGTTCCTGACCCGTCAGTTGGTGCACCTGATGGGTGGCGAGATCGTCGTCGACAGCAGCCTCGGGGGCACCCAGGCACGCATCTCGCTGCCGAGCGGAGTCGGCGGCGCATCGGCGAGGCGGCCGACGAGCCCTGAAGCGACGGCGAGTGAGGACGACCCGAAGCCCAGCGGGCTGGTGCTGTACGTCGAGGACAACCCGGTCAACTATCTGCTCGTCGAGCAGGTGCTGCAGCGCTGGCCCGACGTGCGCCTGCTCGGGGCCGAAAGCGTTGCCGAGGCGATTGCGCTCGCCTCACGTGTGCGGCCGCAGATCACGCTGCTGGACATGAGCCTGACCGACGGCACCGGCCTGGACGTGCTGCGCGCGCTGCGCGGCAGCCCCGCAACCGCCGAGCTGACCATCATTGGGCTGTCGGCCAGCGCGATGGCCGAGGACGTCGCCGCTGCGCTGGTGGCCGGCGCCGACGACTACTGGATCAAACCGCTCGACTTCGACGCCTTCATCCCCAGGATGCGGGCACTGCTGTCGCGCTGACGAAGACATCAAGACCACCGGCCCCGAGGAATCTCACCCATGTCTGCCCTACGTTCAGTCGTCTACGTCAGCACCGCCACCGGCGGTGTCACGGCGGAGAGCCTCGAGTCGCTGATCACCGAGGCCAGGAAGTTCAACCTGGCCAGCGGCGTCACCGGCGTGCTGCTCTATGCCGATGGCAACTTCATGCAGTGCTTCGAAGGCGCCGACGATGCCGTGCACGGCACCTACACCCGCATCCTCGCGAGCCGCAAACACCGCAACATCATCGAGTTGATGAACGCTCCGGTCGACAGCCGCGCTTTCGAAGGCTGGCACATGGGACTGGCGCAACCGTCGCGTTCGAATCTGCTGGCTTTGACGACGGGAGACTGGCAGCAGGCCTCGCAACGCACCGACGCCAACCCGTCATCGATGGGGCTCGACTTGCTGAAGGGTTTCTGGAAAAGCGCCGGTCGCTGAAGACGGCGGCTTAGCGGTGCGGCCACGTGGCAGGCGGAACACTTCGATGCGTTCGTCGTGCTCCGCCAGCCATTCGGACACGACCTGAGCATCGTCGGCGGGCAGGCGCAACGGCGCAAAGACGACGAGAAACAGCTTGCCGCTTCTGAGCTCTGCCAGCCGGCGCAAGAAGTCGATGCAGTGGGGCGCGTCGAGGGCACCCGGCAGCGTCATCCAGTGCCGGTGACCCTGCTTGGTGACGGTCGACACCACGGTGCCCTGCTGACCGGCGGGCGACATCCCGTCTTCGTCGCGTTGCAGCGCTGCGCCGTGGACCCAGTGAATCTCCGCGCCCTCGAGCCGGGCCCGCGCCTCGATGGCCGGATGGACCTGGTCGAGCCAGCGCCGCAGACCCTGCGCAGCGAGCCCATCGGGCTGCCTGGCACGCCGGTGAAGAACATAGCCCCACCGCGTCAGATACTTGGCGACGGTGCGGCGCGACAGTGCCTTGCCCCGGCGCCGGGCAATCAGCGCGGCCACCCCGGCCGGTGTCCACAGCAGGCCGGGCAGCGACAGCTCGTCGGGCGTGTTGTCGGCCAGCAGGCGGCGCAGCATACGTTCCTCGGCGGGGTCGAGCGCTCGGCCGTCGCCGGTCTTGCGGCTGTTGGGGGCGTCGTGCAAGGCTCCCGGCCCCGCCGTGCCATGGCGCTTGCAGATGTCGAACACGCCTGTGCGGCTCAACCCGGTTTGCGATGCGATCTCGTCATAGGTTCTGCCAGCGTCGCGCAGGCCGATCACCTGCAGCCGGCGCAGGTAGCGTGCATCGGCCGCGAGCGAACGCATATCGACGCTTTCCGGCGTGCGGGCCGCCGGGTGCTTTTGCAGGTTCATCGACGGTGCCGGGTTCAGCGTGGCGGGCAGGGTCTGACCAACGGCCGCGGCTGCGGCGACGGGGCAATTCAAGGGCGCGTGCTCGAAAGCGCCCATGGAAATTCACTGTAGCCACCGTCCCTGCGGCTGTCTGTCGGGATGTCTGGACAGTCAAGCGATCATTGGGATCGCAGACTCAAAGTCCAGCCGCTCAGCGCTGGTCGGCGTCGATGAGGCCGTTGCGGATGGCCCAGCGCACGAGGGCCGGCACGTCGGCGATCCCGATCTTGGCCATGAGCCGGCTGCGGTAGGTGTCGACCGTCTTCGGTGACAGGTGCAGCTGCTCACCGATCGCCGCGCTCGACTGGCCCGCGACCACCATGGCGACGATCTGTCGCTCGCGTGGGGATAACGAACCCAGGGCGTCGTCGCCCGAGCCGGCTGTCAGCGCCCGCACAGCAATTTCTGCGACCTCGTGGCCCAGATAGCGTCGCCCCGACATGACTGCGTCGATGGCGGCCAGCAGTTCGCTCGCCGGCGAGCCCTTGAGCACGTAGCCGTTGGCGCCCAGTCGCAGGGCCTCGGAAACGTGGGCCGGCTGTGCCGACATCGTCATCACGATGCAGCGCACCGGGAGGTTGCGGCGCTGCAACTCGACCAGGAGTTCGAGCCCCGAGCGCTGGCCGAGGTTGAGATCGAGCAGCAACACCTCGGGGCTCAAACGCAGCAACTCGCCAAGGGCGGTGGTCAGATCGGCGCTCTCGCCCACCACTTGGTGGCCGGCTGATTCGAGCACCGAGCGGATGCCGTCGCGCAGCATCACATGGTCGTCGACCAGGTAGACGCGCGTCATGCGCTTCGGCTCCGAGGCAGGGGCCCCCAGTGTCGCGAGGACGCAGCGATTTGTGCTGATGTCACCGCAAAGAGTCTACCGATTCGACGCTGATACACCGTGCGGCCGCTGATGCGGTCGTCGAGTGCCCAGTCCCACAGCGCCGTGTCGATTGCAAATCGCCTACCAAGGGAATACACGTCGCCGTGACCGCGCTGTCGGGCACCCCCAATGGCACTCCCTTTCGAGCGCCGAAAATCCTGGGCCAACTGCGCGAGCGGCTGCGCTGGAGTCTGCCAAGTCCGCTCCAGTAGCCTGCATGAAATCTGAACTAAAGGAATCCTGCAAAACAGGCCCGCGCCTTGCATGAGCTGAAGCCATGATTGCCAGACGCGTGAGCAGCACCATGAAGCAACTCGGCCTGGGGCTGAACCTGTCGACGAAGAAGACGCGCAAGCGCGAGTTCTTGGACGAGATGAACCGGGTGGTGCCGTGGGCCGCGCTGGTGGCTGTGGTGGAGCCGCATGCGCCGCGGGCCAAGACCGGCCGCCCGCCCTTTGCCATCGAGGCCATGCTGCGCATCCACTACCTGCAGCAGTGGTTCGGCCTGTCGGACCCGGCGATGGAAGAAGCGCTGCACGACGTGCCGCTGTACCGAGAGTTTGCTGGCTTGGATGTGGCGATGAGCCGCCTGCCCGATGAGAGCACCATCCTGCGCTTTCGCCACCTGCTCGAAGCCCACGACTCGCGGCCGATTATCTTGCGCTTGGCCTGGGGATCCGACACCCCGGCCAGCGCGCTCAGGAACTGGCGCTGGCGGCGACCGCGATCACCTTCGCGTGCAGCCCGCCCGGCGAACATCTCCATCACCATGGGGCCTTCGTTCAGGCGCAGCAGGCCGTGGTCGACGAAGACGCCGCGCGCCCAGCTCGAGTTGGTGCGCATCGTCTTACGCGCAGGCGGCGACCTTCCGGAGCATGCGGCTCCTGGCGAGATTACGTTGCAGGGCATTGAGGGCTGTTTCGAGCTCGGCACACCGTCGCGCACCCGGATGATGGGGACCAGGAGACCTGGTGCACCCTACAGCGCGCGAGCCGGACGCCCTTCACGCTGTCACTGACACTTCGATCCTGTTGACGATGTGTCTGCTGCCCGGCTGAAGGTCCATGGGCAACCTGCCGACGCGCCAGGATCCCTGAATTGCGCATCAACGTGGGACCGGCGAGATGCCGGAAAGCCGCCGGTCACCAGCGGCGGCAGAGGGCCGGGAAGAGGCGCCGGCTCAACGCCTTCACAGCCGACGCGAGCCGCGAAGACTCCTTGAACGGCAGCTTCTCCACCGCATGACGGTTGCTGAACGACCCGGAGCTGACCCAGCAAGCTCGAGATTGACAACCCCGATGCAGACTATCGTCCCTCGAGACCGGCGCTCAACAGTGGCGCTCGACCGGCGCGCATGCGATGAGTGGGCGGCCGGTCGGCTGGCACGGCGGCTTCGCCGTTGTCGGAATGGTCAAATCCCAGTCAGCCAGACTTGCAAGAGGCCGAAGGTCTGCTGCGCTCCGAGTAGGATCGCCGGCGAGGCGCTGGGCGCGGCCTCGGACAAGCAGCGCAGCGTTTCGCTCCATCGCCGCCCCGTCTCATTGCCGTACGGATTGAAGTATCGCAATCCCGCCTGTGGGCACCAGGCCGCACCCAGCAGATGGCTGCTGATCATCTTGCCGCCCAGCGTCGAGCCCTCGATGACGTAGAGAGCACCGAGTGCGGCCTCACGAGTGCTGGACAGCGCCGTGGCGTTCCGACAGACAGGCAGCGCATCGATGGCCGCGTCGACCATTCCCAATGCCAGCAGATCCTGACGCAGCAACGGCAACTTGCAGCGATGAGCGCGAAAGTCGGGCGCAAGCCATGCCGTGAGGCTCGGCTCCCAAAGCGCGTGGAAGCCATGAAAGCGCTGCAGCAGACGCAGATAGTGTCCGCGTTGCAACGGCGGTGTCAGCATGTCGAGCGCGCTCTCGAGCCTGCGATGCAACGACGCGGTGCCGTCGCGCAATTGCTGCCGCAGGTCATTCGCAGTGGCCACCGACGTGGAAGCGATCATGCGGATGAAGCCCTAAGGCGCTCCCCCGCGTTGATGCGCAGCCATGCTTCGGCATCAGCCGGCACCAAGCAGCGGCTGATCGAATAGCCTTGCAGCAACTCGATGCCGGCTTTGACGGCTTGCGCCTCCATGGTCGCGGTTTCGATCTGGGTCGCGACCACCGGCACACGCAGCACTTTGCCGATCGATCTGATGACGGGTGCCAGGGCAGCGTTCCGGCGCGTACCGTCGATTTTGTCGAAGATTTGCCCGGGCACCTTCAATTGGTTGATGCGCAGGCCGAGCAAGCGCTTGAGCACGATTGGGGCCTGTCCGAAGTGGTCGATGTTGGTCAGCACATTGAGGCCTGCGAGGGCTGACATCTTTTCCGTCACGCGCTGGAAATCGGTCAGGAGCGCCGCGTCCTCCAGATCGAGGCGAAGCCATTCCAGACTAATGTTGAACTCCTTCGCCAGCGCTGAACACAACCCGACGAGATCGAGGCCGAGGAACTGGCGGGTCGTCATGTTCACGCTCACGGGTACCAGCGCCAGGCCCAGGCGCTGCCACTGCTTCGCCTGCTTGACCGCCTCCCGGATGCCCCACTGCGCAAACCGGGCCGCGAGCTGGTACTGCTCGATCAGCGGCATGAATTCGGCCGCGCAGATTTCGCCCCGGTCCGGGTGCTGCCAGCGCGCAAAGGCCTCGAAGGATTGCAGAACACGCGTCTTGCCGGCGACGATCGGTTGGTAGACAAACGAGAAGCCGTCGCCCTCCAACGCATGCTCCAGCGCCATCCGCACCGACTCCTTCTGCTCCTTCTCGGAAAGCATGTCGTTGCTGAACACCTTGAAGGCATTTCGGCCGCCATGCTTGGCCTGGTAGAGCGCCAGATCAGCCCCCTGGAGCAACTGGTCTTCCTCGGCAAAGTGAAAGGGACAGAATGCAATGCCGATGCTGACGCCGATTTCGACGTCCTGGCCACGAATATGGAACGGTCGGCGAATCGCCTGCAGGATGCGGCCGGCCACGAGGTCGGCGTCCTCTATCCGCTCCAACTGGAACTGGACGATTGCGAACTCGTCGCCGCCGAGCCGCGCCACCACGTCCCGGTCGCGCACAATGCCCTTCAGGCGCCGGGACACCTCGACCAGCAACTCGTCGCCTGCTGCATGTCCCATGCTGTCGTTGACCGCCTTGAACCGGTCCAGGTCGAGCATGTACACAGCGGCAAGGTTGTCGTTGCGCACGCTCGAAAGGATGGCTTCCCTCAGCTTGCGCTCGAACTGGTTGCGGTTGGCCACCCCGGTGAGCGGGTCGTACAGTGCCAGGCTCTCCAACTGCACCCGCTCGATGAGCTCGATCAGCATCTCGCGCAGCTTCGTCGCGGCTTCGATGTCGACGTCCTGCCAGGGTTCGGCCACGCCCTCGACGTCCTGCGCCCAGCGCTGGAACGACGCCCGCGGCGACAGCCCTTGCACGTCGAGCGGCCCGTCATCCAGGGCTTGCGGCTTGCCGGCCCAGCTCACCTGCTCGATCTGCTCCGAGCGCATCAGCAGCACGAAGTCCTGATCGACTAGTGGCAGGAACAGCAGGCCGCTGGAAAAGCGCACCAGAGGCCTGTACTTGGCGAGCGAGGGGTCGATTCGGTCGCTGTGCGCAATGCCGAACCGATCGAACGTTTCGAGCCGGTTCTTCAGTACGCTCAGACTCACGTCGTCGGGGACGTCACCGCCGTAGGTGTCCCGGCCGTCGAGATGGGCCCAGATGCCCTGCGCGCCGAACATCTTGCGAATCGGGGTCAGCTGGGAATTGATCGAGTCGATGCGCGGGTCGAGTGTTCGCAGCGTGCCGCGCACCTCCGCCCGCGCCTCGCGATAGGCCGCGCGCGCGCCTTCGATCTGCATCGCTGCCATGTCCGACATGTGGATCGACCCGATGCGTGCCAACTCCTCGCACAGGAGGCGTTGCGGCAACGCCACCTTGCGCGGTGCCAGGTGGTGGCAGGCAATAAGCCCCCACAGATGGCTGGCGACGACGATCGACACGCTGAACGAGGCCGGTGCGCCGATGTTCTTCAGGTACTGGATGTGGACCGGGTGGACGGCGCGGAGGCTGGAGAAAGTGAAGTCGATCGGCGGGCAGCCGGCAGCCGTCAACACAGGTACGGCCTCGCTGTAGGCGTCCACGATCAGCCGCTGGCCGTTGCGCAGGTAGAGGCGCCGGGCGTTTTCCGGCAGATCGGTGGCCGGGAAGCGCAGGCCGAGAAAGCCCGGGACGCCGGACTGAAGCGTCTCGGCGATGACCTCGCCGTGCCATTCCGGCAGGAAGCGGTACAGCATCACGCGATCGAACTGCGTGATGCGCGCCACGGTGGTCATCAGCAGTTTCGCCGCGCTTTCGGCGGTCGTGCTGGCGGACAGAGCGTTCAGATAGTCGGCCCTTTCGAAGGCGGCCGAACGCAAGGTCTTGTCTTGGGCTTGCGACGATGCTGCGGCGTCGAGAGGCTCGATCTCGACCAGTGTCACCTCGTTCATCGAGTGCTGGCTGAGCAGAACCGCGCGGTTGCCGAGGGCTGTTTCATGCAAATGCGGCATGTCGCTGCCGGGCTCATCGATGGGCGCGAACAGGCTGGGCAGCTGAGCCGCCGTAAAGAGAGCGCTCCAGGACGCGCCAAGCAACTCTGCCGGCGGTTTGCCGCCGAAGGCGTGGATATTCGCCGAGCAGGCGCAGATCAACTGCGAGTGCTTGTCGATGACCACCAGTGCGCCGTAGGACTGGATGTGGTCAGCCCGGTGCAACTCGGCGCTTGCGCAGTCGCCGAATGGCGCGTTGGTCATGAATGCTTCCCCCCACAATCGGTATTCATCGGCGAATCGGGCTGGGCTGCGATGCTGGGCCCGCACGGGCAACGTCATCCGGCCAGCGCAACAGACAGGCGTACAACGCGGACGCATCCATCGGCTTGGACATGAAGTCGTTCATTCCCGCGGCGGCGCAGGCGCGCCTGTCCTCGTCGAAGGCATTGGCCGTCAGGGCCACGATCGGGCAGTCCTGCCAGCCCGGCAGCGCACGAATGGCGCGCGTTGCCTCGAGGCCACCTATGTCGGGCATCTGCATGTCCATCAGCACCAGGTCGTAGGCACCGGCCTGTGCCAGGGTCAGGGCCTCGCGGCCATCGGCCGCGGTGTCGACATGCAGGCCGACTCCGTGCAGCATCGCCAAGGCGACTTCGAGATTGACCTCGTTGTCTTCGGCCAGCAGGATGCGCCGGCCACGATGGCGTTCACGCAACTGCACATCCGCGCCTGCAACAACGGTTGAAGTCCCGCTGGGCGTCACGCCATGGCCGCGCTGCAGATGCGCCGTGAACCAGAAGGTGCTGCCGATGCCGGCGGTGCTCTCGACGCCGCACTCGCCACCCATCAGGCGCGCCAGTCGCTGGCTGATCGCCAATCCGAGTCCCGTGCCGCCGAACTTGCGCGTGATCGACTCGTCCGCCTGCTCGAAGGCCTGGAACAGCCGCGGCAGCTGTTCCGGCGTCATCCCGATGCCGGTGTCCTCGACCTCAAAGCGGACAAGCAACTCTCCGCCTTCATCGCTCAACAATTTGGCCCGCAGGCTGATCTGACCGCGCTCGGTGAACTTGACGGCATTGCTGGCAAAGTTCAGCAAGGCTTGTCGCAGTCGTGTCGGGTCGCCGCGCAACCACATGGGCACGGCGTTGCTGTCGACGAGAATTTCCAAGCCCTTGGCACGTGCAGCGTCCGCCACGATGGACTGGACGTTGTCGAGAATGGCCGACAGGTGGAAGTCAGTGGCCTCGATTTGCACCCGCCCGGCCTCGATCTTGGACAGGTCCAGCACATCGTTGATGATGGACAGCAGGTGCTGCCCCGCGCTGTCGATCTTGTCCAGGCGCGCCGACTGTTCGGCCGTGATATCGCCCTGTCGGATGAGGTAGTTCAGGCCGACGATCGCATTCAACGGCGTACGGATCTCATGGCTCATGTTGGCCAGGAAAGCGCTCTTGGCGCGGTTGGCGTCGTCGGCTTGCTGGCGCGCTGCGGTCAGTTCGGCCGTTCGCACCTCGACGAGTCCCTCCAGGTGATCGCGATAGCCTTCAAGCTCTTCATTGAGGCGCGTCTTTGCGGCCTCCGCCCGTTCCCGCTCTGTAACGTCCATCGCCAGCACCAGGCGGGCTGGCCGTTGCCCATAGTCCAGCGGGTCCGAGACAACGTCCACCGAGATCGAGCTGCCGTCCTTGCGCCGGTGGGTCCAGCGGACCGAGCGGCGCGGCCCGAGATGCCGCTCGGCGATGTAGTTTCGCACTCGCACCGCATCTTCAAATGTACGGATGTCGGCCACCGTCATGGCAAGGAACTCGTCGCGGCTGTATCCGTACTGCGCCACGGCGGCCGGGTTGACTGCGAGGAAGGCCAAGGTCTGGACATCGAAGACCCACATCGGTTGCGGATTGCTGTCGAAGAGCTGGCGGTACTGTGACTCGCTGGCGCGCAGCGCTGCTTCAGCTTGTTTGCGCTCGGTGATGTCGATAACGGATGCCAGCGTGAACGTGCCGTCTATCGTTTCCAGAGGATTGAGGCCGATTTCGATCGGGACCTCCGTCAGATCCTTGCGGCGTCCGAACAGCTCTCGTCCCGCGCCCATAGCGCGCGCCCTTGGATTTCCGAAAAAGTCATGCACGTGCGATGGATGCCGACCCCGGAAGCCTTCAGGCACCAAGCATTCGACGGGTTGGCCCACGAGATCGTGGCGGTCATAGCCGAAGAGATGTTCTGTCTTGCGATTGACCAGCGTGATCCTTCTATCCTGGTCGACCAGCAGCATCGCGTTGGGCGCCGCCTCGACGACGAGTCGAAAGCGTTCCTCGGCGCGCTTGCGCTCGGTGATGTTGGTGTGGCTGACGACGGCGCCCCGCAACAAACCCCGCATCGGCACGACGCTGACGCGGAACCAGTGCTGCTTGGTGGGACTGTGGCAGGGGTACTCGAGATGAAAGGTCTCGGTGCGGCCGTCCAGTACGGCGCGGATGCCGGCAAGCGTCTCGTCCGCCTCGTCACCGAGCGGAGTGCCAATCGACGCGTCGCAGATCGCGAGGTAGTCGATCCCTACGGCGTCGACCACCGCGGCGTTGCCACCGTTTGCACGCCCGAAGCGCCGCCAGGCCTCGTTGACCGCCACGATCACGCCGCGCCCATCGAGCACGGCAATGTGCTCGCCGAGCGAATCGAGCACTGCGGCGCTGAACGCCAGGCTCTCGCGCAGCGAAGCCTCGGCATTCTTGCGGCCGGTGATGTCCAGGTGAGTACCGGTCACGCGCAGCGGGCTGCCGTCGGCGCCGCGCTCGGTGACTGCACCCTGGTCGAGGATCCAGATCCAGCGTCCGTCGGCATGCCGCGCACGGACCTCGGCTGAGAAGCTGGTGCCGGCCGGGTTCAGAATGACGTCGCGGACGAGCCGGTCGAGCGTGGGTAAGTCGTCGGGGTGGACCCGGCTACCCCACGACTCGACTGTCAGCGGCGGGCCTTGTGGGTCGAGGCCGAGCATCTCCATCCAGCGCGCGTTGACGCCGAGCGCCCCGTCGTGGAAGCGCCAGTCCCACAGGCCCAGGTCGCCGCCGAGCAGCGCGAGTTGCACGCGCTGCTCGCTCTGCCGCACGGCCTGCTCGTTGCGCACGCGCTCCGACACGTCGAACATGCTGCCGATGAAGTGCGTCAGGCTGCCGGCATGGTCGCGCACCGGCGAGATCGACAGCTCGTTCCAGAACACGCTGCCGTCCTTGCGATAGTTGAGCACTTCGCCGCGGAATTCGACGGCTGAATCGATCGCTGCGCGCATCTCGGCCACCGTCTTCGCGTCGGTCAACGGCCCCTGCAGCATGCGGCAGTTCCGCCCGACGACTTCGATTCGCTCGTATCCGCTGAGGCGAAAGAACGCGTCGTTGGCGTAGACGATGGTCTCGTCCTTGTCCGAGATCAGCACGCCCTGGGAGATTGAGTCCAGCGCGGCATCCCTAATGCTTAACGTCTCGTCGCTCGGGCCAAAAGGCGGAGCGGGCATGGCCGGGTGCTGCTCAAGCATAGGCCGAATTTTGGCAGACGCCGAGATCAGGCTGAGTGATCGACCTTGAAGCTGCCGGTCACCAAAGACGGCTTGTGGCCTATTCCGTTGAAGAACTCGGTTTGCTCACGAGGTTTTAAAGCGCAGTTCTTGATGACGCGATGGCGTTGACGAGAGGCGAGCGGTGATCGATGCCGTCGCGAGGTTAGGCGGCCTCTTTAGGCCGGCATCGCGGCCGTATTTTGTTGCCCTTCGAATAATCTCTTTGCCATCTTTCGCAGGTTCTGAGCTGCGCGGCCAACAGGAACTCATCATGCGCGCCGGTCAGCCCTCTCAGGCGCAGCCGATCCAGCTTGAGGATGCGTTTGAGATGTGCGAACAGCATCTCGACTTTCTGACTGGCTGTACCTGGCACGGGTAGACCGCTGTGTCAAACGGGTCGCGACGCCCACCCTGTGGCGCAAAATGAGGCGGCCGGAGGGTTGCGAATGGCCATCGACCTAAACTTGCTTGACAGCGGCTTCCAGCTTATGGGCCCGTCACCGAGCGGGGGTGAGCTGCTTGGCGCTTTCGCGCGAACTGATGCCAACTACTTCGTTGGCATCGCCAAGCCGCACCCCGGTGAATACGCGCCGATGCTTCTGCGGCGCGGGCTGACCGCCGACGTCATTGCTCAGTTCTGCGCCGGGCCCGAGGCCAGCGAAGCCTGGGCCCGCCTGCTCGCTCTGCAACCCGGCTTGCTGCGCTCGTTCATCGCCTTCGGCATTCTCAACGTCACGGTGCCGGCAGACCCGTTGGCGGTGGCTGGCGTGAAGCTGGATTCGAACTTGCAGCGCCGCGTGGGCCAGCTGCTCTTGGAAGAGATGAGCCACGCGCCGCGCGTGGCGGTCATCGAAGCCGACCTGGTCAAGCCGCAAGACTGGCCCGAACTTTCGCTGCTGATGCGCGGCGACAACGTGCTTGGCGTCTTCGACGAGGGCGCGCTGGATGCGGGCGGATGGCGCGCTGCTGCGCTGCCGCCGTTCGTGCCGAAACGCTCGCATGCCAAGCCGCCTGTTTTCGGCAGCGGTGGCGGTGCGCGGGGCGCCGTCACGCCGCAGCCCAAGCGCGCGAAGCCACCCGCGAAACCCGTTTCCCCGACGCCGGTGGCCGAGGCGGCCGGGGCGGAACCGCCAGCTGACCCCTTCATTGCCCACCCGCGCATCACCGTGGAAGGCTCCGTTCGCGCCAAAGCCACCGCGTTCTTCACGGTCGGGTTTTCAGACACCCCCGACGCCGATGCCGACGAGCAAAAGCGCATCAGCATCGCCGACGCGCATGCCGGCGAGACGCTGCTCGTGATGGTCAGCGCCGAGGGCGCGAAGATCGTCGAGCCTTCGTTCGCCGAGTTGGCACTCGACCTCGCCGACGAGCACCGCTACAGCGCCGAAGTTCCCGCGGGCGTGCACAAGGTCGTGCTGCGCGCGAACTACCTGTTTCGCAACAAGCTCGTCGGCGCCATCGTCAAGCCGCTGGCGGTGGAAGGCGCAGCGGCGGCGCCGAAACCGGTGCAGATCGACGCTGGCGTGGCGGTCGTCCGCCCGCTGGCCGATGCCGACGGGCTGGCGCCAGCCGACATCTTCTTGTGGGTAGAGAACGAAAAGCCTGGCTTCGTTTCCTGGCGCGCCTATGTGTCGGCATCGGCCAAGCAGCACGGTCCGTTCCGTGTCCGCATGGACGACCCGGCGCAGTTCGCCAAAGAGCTGGCCAACCTGCGCGGGCGCTACGGCGACGAGGGCAACGGCGCGCGCGATGAGTTGCGCGGTATCGCGCGCACCATAGCCGCGGCCATGCCGAAAAAGATCATCGAAGACGTGCTTGCCCCGGCGCTGCGCGCGGGCACGCCGACGATCCTGCTGCTCACCGACCAGGCCTTCGTGCCCTGGGAGCTGGCCTTGCTGGCGCCGAAAGTCACTGGCACCGCGAAGGCGGCTTTTCTGGGCGAGCGCGCGCTCATTGGGCGCTGGTGGAAAGGCGTGGGTTCGAGCGGACCGGTGTGCAGGTTGCACGTGGCGCATGTCAGCGCGGTGGCAGCCAGCCAGTACGGGTCGGACACCAACCTCGAAACCTTGAAGTACGCAATCGAAGAGCGTGAGCTGATGCGGCGCAGCTACGGCGCCGACCCTGTCGAAGCCAACGCCACCGCGGTCGACAAGTGGCTCGACCAAGAGCCTCGCCAGAGCGGCCACCTGGCGCACATCGCGCTGCACGGCTACAGCGACGCCACGGCCAACGCCCAGGGCCTGGTGCTGGGCGATGGCGCGGTGCTCACACCCAACCGGTTGGCGGGCGATTGCGACACCGGCGAGACGCCGCGCTTTGCCATGGTGTTCTTGAACGCCTGCCAGGTCGGCACCGGCGGCGCAGAGCTCGGCCGCATGGCCGGCTTTCCCGGAGCGCTGGTGCGCGGCGGCGTGAGCGGTTTCATCGCGCCGCTGTGGGAAGTGAAGGACGAAGCGGCCTGCGAAACGGCCAAGCAGTTCTACGAGCTGACCCTGCGTGCGGGTGGCGAAGAAGTTGGCGAAGCGCTGCGCCTGCTGCGCTCGCAAACCGTGTCCGGCGGCAGCATCACGCCGTGGGCTTACCTGTTCTACGGTCACCCGCGGCTGCGCCTTGAACGGCCGCGCTGAACGTCGTCACAAGGAGCCCACCATGGCCAAGGAAACCCGCATCCAGGGGCTGCACCGAGCTGAGAAGCTGGGCACCGGCGGCATCAGCCTGCTCGCGCCGGGCTACACCGGTACTGCCGTGCAGGTGGAGGCCGGCAGCGCCGGCGCGCGCGGCGTTGGCGGCGACACGCTGCCGCTGGCCGAAGCTGCGTTGGCGGCGGACGCGGTGGTCGTCTCGCGTCTGCGTCTGGCGCTGAAGCCGCCCGCCGTGGCAGCACCCGCCAAGGGCGCGCGAAGCAGCCCGGCCGCCCCCCCGCGCCTGGCCGTGGCGACGCAGGCCGGGCGCGACTACGCCGTGCTGCACACCGACGAAGCCGGCCGCTCGACCTGGCTCTTCCCCGCCGCCGGTTCGACCGCGCAGCAGGCCGCCTTCGACCTGCCTCCTCCGGCCCCCACAGGTCCCAAGGGCGACGGCTCGCGCGGGCTGGTGACGAGCGTGATGCGCAGCCTGGTGCGCGTGATCGCCTGGGCCACCGCGCCTTTGATCGGCGTTGCCGCGCAGGCCATCGCCGCCCACTGGGAAGGCGACAAACGCCCGAACGGTTTGTGGCAGGTGGGCGCAGCCGGCAGCCTGGCGCAGCCGCGCTGGAAAGAATGGAAAGCGGGGCCGACGCTGCTCTTGATCCACGGCACCTTCAGCACGCCCCAGGTCGGCTTTGCGGGTTGGGTCGACAGCTCGGCCTTCGACGCGATCGCCGCGCGCTACGCCGGCCGTGTGCTGGCACTGGCGCATCCGTCCCTATCAGCGAGCCCGCAAGACAACATCGATTGGCTGCAGCAGCAGTTGCCCGCTGCCGCCGCCTTGGGCGGGCCCATCGACATCGTCTGTCACAGCCGCGGCGGGCTCGTGGCGCGCGAGCTCGCCACGCGCGCCGCCGCAGGGCAGGCGCCGAGCGTGGCCCGCGTCTGCCAGGTGGGTGCGCCCAACCTGGGCACGCCGCTGGCCGACGCAAAACGCTGGACCGTGTTTCTCGATGCCCACACCAACTGCTTGACCACGCTGCCCGACAGCGTGACCACGGTCGTGCTCGAAGGCCTGCTGTGCCTGGTGAAGATCATCGGCAGCGGCGTGGCGCGTGGCCTGCCCGGTTTGGCGGCGATGGACCCCGAAGGCGACGCGGTGCGCAGTCTCGCCGGCCGCAGCGTCGGCGACACGCGCTGGTTCACTATCGGCGCCAACTACGAGCCCGCGGCCAACACCGCTTTGGGCTTCGTTAAGCGGGTCGGCGCCAAGGTGTCTGACGCGGCCGTGGATGCCTTCTTCGCTGCCGACAACGACATGGTGGTGCCGACCGACGGCTGCCATCTGCCTGGGCCGAAGGCCGTCGAGTCGCTGCGCATCACGGGCGCACAAACGAATCACGTCAACTACTTTCAGTCGACCGAGGTCCACGCCAAGCTGTGGCAGTGGTTGGCATGAAGCCCGGCGAGCCGCTGCCTACGGCGCTCGTGCTAGAAATGGCCTGCCCGCAATGCGGCCAGGCCCTGCATGCGAGATTGCCGCAGGCGATTGATTTGCAGCTGCAACCGCAGCGCCGCGCGCAGATTGTTCAGCGCACGCTGCACGACGTGGCATGCCCGCATTGCCGCTCGCTCATCAGCGTGGCCACGGCCATCGCGGTGTGGGAGCCGCTGCAGCGCCTGGTCTTGACCTGGCACCCGCAGGATGGCGACGCGAAGGGCTGGCAAACAAGAGTGGACGGCGTTGTCGCCAGCCTGCGCCGGGCCCAGCCCGCATCGGCCAAAGCGAAACGTCAAGCCTGCGCAACCCACGGCGCGCTGGCCAACGCGCTGCTCGAGGGTTTTTGGGACGCGCCCGAGTCGGCCGGCTTGCAGGCCCGAGGCCTTTGGCGAAACGTCTTCCCGCTCCTGCCCGCGGCGTCGCGCATCCGCGCGCTCGACCTGCTGGGCGAAGGCGACCAGAAAGCGCTGCTCGAAGAGGCCGAGCGCGACCCGGCGCTTTCCGCTGCGCTGCGGCGTGCCAGCGATCCGCAGCAGCAGGTCTTCACACCAACGCTTGAAGCCGCGCTGCAGGCGGTGCATCTGCGCGACTCCCTTGAGCCCGCGGGTTCGATCGATACCTTGGCGATCGGACTCGTCGAATG
>NZ_JACDCU010000184.1 GCF_013817365.1 Methylibium sp.
GACCACGCCCGGCGGCGCGCTCGGCGCTGCGCCAGCAACGATCCTGGCCGCGCCGGGCGTCGCCGTCACCTACGCGAACCTCTTCCCCGCCGGCGTCCCCGGCCTGGCCGTGATCGCGTCGCGCTTCTTGCCGGCGGCGAGATGGTACCTCCTGCCGGCCGCGGATCGCAGCCCGCTGGACCTTGTTCTCGATTCGGCGCTGGGCGTCATCAACAAGGGGGTTTCTGCCTCGGACGCGATGGAGTTTACCATTCAGCTGTTCGCTGCATCGATCGAGCGCGCCGTCGTGCGTATCGACGCGGCGGGGTCGCCGCTCTGGTCGATCCGTGGGGGCTGAACATGGACCTCCTCAATCAACTCGGGCGCGCAGCTCGTCAGGCGTTGGCCAATCAGCGCGCGGCCGATTTCGCCGTCGCAAAACAGGGGATCGCCGCATCGGCGCATGCGATCGCGGCGCTGAAGGACTCGCTTGAGACCGAACAGCGCGAATTGATTCGCCAGGCGTCGGCGGGCATCGAACAGGTTTCCGATAAGGAACTCGTCGCGACGCGGCGGCGCATCCTGGACGTGCGCGCAAATCTAAAGGTCGCAGTGGCCAGCGGGGCCGCTCTCAAGCTGGGGAACCCCGCCGCCGCGGATGACGTGGCGCGCCGATCATTTCGCGGACATCTTTTCTAGTCGTGGGGCCGCTCCTCCTACCGGCCAGACCCGCGAGGCGTTCGTGCGGGCGGTAGGGCTTTCTTCGAAACAGGGACAGCCGGGCCGCCGGCCGTCGAACGACGCAATGCGGCACCTTCTCAGTATTCGGAGGCAACATGGCCAGACGTATCCCGCCCGGTGACGCTGCGCTCCTGCGGCGGCATCGCTGGACGCCGCAGGCCATCGCTGCTGTGTCGGCGCTTGCCGACCGGGCAACGTTGGCCGCAGCGATGGCGACCGCATTGACCACGCGCTCGGCTGCGCGCTCGGCGGCCAGCATCGAGCGTGCGCAGGTACGCGTTGACGCTGCGGGTTCGCTCTGCTGGTCTCGGTCGCAGCGCGTGCGATCGCGACGCTGAAGGAGTCGGCGGAGACCCAACGGCGGGAGCTTGTCAGACAGGCCGGCGCGAGTGTTGACCGAGTCGCAGCGGGCGATGATCGCGGCGGAGCTGGCGGGGCTGCGCCACGGGACGAACCAACACGCCAAAGAGGATGCGCAAATTTGCGCATCCTCGCCAGTCACCCAAACCGCCGCCGCCGACATGCTGTCAGTCTCGCGCCGCAGCGTGCAGGCGGCGCGCGTCCGGTCGGGGTCGATGCGCTACCGCTGCCCCCGGTCGCGGCTGCATGGTCCGCCCCAAGCCAGCGACGGGGCCATCGCTGCCTCGCTGACGCTGGTTGTGAGCCACGATCGCCGCCCCGAGGTGCTGGCGGAGGGGTCGCGGACGATCGTCGGTCTGAGAGCCTGTAGGCCTGGCCCGGCGGGGGCGGCATGAGGCGCGAGACCCGCGACCATGCAGCGACCGCGCCGCGCTGGGTGTTCGACTTCCTGGCCGATGAAGTCCGCGACCTCCAGGCCAGGATGGACGCGCTGATCGCCAGGAAGGACGCGCTGAAGGCGCGGCCAAATCGCGCAGGATCAGCGCGGCCAAATCGCCAGGCCGATTTTGTGTGCATAATTCTGTGCATCGCCCTTTCCGCTGATTTCCGGGAATGAAGAAACCCCGGCTTTTACCGGGGTTTTCTAAGCGCACTCGGGAGGATTCGAACCTCCGACCCCCGCCTTCGGAGGGCCAATTTCCCCACGATTTGCAGCATTGGTTAGCGTCGTAAAGCATTGCTACGACTGGACCGGATGCGGTCGTTAATGACCCTAGCGTACCCTTAAATCGTGTTGCATAGTGTGCGATAGATTGACCCGTTCGAAGCATTGACCCCCGGAAGCCGGAACGGGGGGCCAATCACGCAACGGAGCAGGAGCACACTATGGGCCGTTCATCACCGCTTGGGATCGAGGGAACCGGCGTCAGTTATCGCGACCCCGATGCGGCCGGTCGGTTGACCGCTGCGCAGGTCCGCGCCCGCGACGAGAGCGGCGCCTGGCAATGCAAACGCTTCGCGATCGAGAGCTGGCGACGGGATGGGACGCCGATCCTTCCGGACGCTGCCAAGGACTGGGCGAGAGAAACGCGCAAGAGTTTCGTGAAGGGCGAGACCGTCGCGCGTGCAGCGACGTTCCAGGACTTCGCGGCGCTGCTCTGCGAGAACCTCGCCGCCTCTGGCGTCGGCGCTGAGCGCACCGCGCTCATCAAGAAGGTTGCCGCTGGCCTGCTGCGCGAAGGCGTCACCGACATGCGCACCGACGCCTTCCCCGTCCGCGTGCGAACGTGGATCACCGGACTCAAGGCCGGCTGGTCGTATGCCGCCGATGCCAAGAACCGGCGCACGACTGTCGCGCCGCTCTCGCCTGCGACGCGCAACAAGATCCTGGTCATCTGCCGCCAGGTGACGGGCCTGGCTCTGCGGAAGCGTCGGCTGCCGTTCGATACGCTGGTCGAGCTGCCGCGGTTCAAGGAACCGACGACCCTCAAGCCGTTGTTCACGACGGACGAGCTGCGCCGGCTGGTGAGCGACACGGCGCGCGATCACTCAATTGCGGCGCACGCCGACCTGGCTGCGGCCATCGCCGCCGCAGGGGGATCACGCGGTGAGGCCATCGGCGCGATCGCCAAGGCACGCAAGGTGCATCCCACGTCGATCTACAACGCCTTGGCTCGCAAGCCCGAGGCCGACCCGTGGTGGCTGGCCTGCTGCCTCCTGGTCTACACCGGCGCCCGCGCCCAGGAGGCGATGCATCTGCGCTGGGAATGGGTGCAGTGGGATGCGGGCGTCATCACGCTCAAGCTCGCGGACGACTACGATTCCAAGTCGGATGCCGAGCGGCTCATCCCGTTGGAGCCGGAGTTGCGCGCGATCCTTCAACCGCTGGCCAAGACCACGGGCCACATCTTGCCGCCCGAGATCCGCGCTGGCGGTAGCGGCATGAAACTGCGCGAGTCGGCCGCGAAGGGTAAGGGGGCGCGCGACTATACCGCCGCGCTGCGCCGGTACTGCGTTCGCATCAAGCTGGACGTTGGCGAGCGCACGGCGCACAGCCTGCGTCACTGCTACATCAGCCTCAAGGCTGCGCGCGCGGACATGAACATCGATCGGCTGCGCAAGGCTGTCGGCCATGCGGATGCCGCGACGACCGCGGGTTACTCGCGGCTGTCGCAGATGTTCGAGGCCGAGGTTGATCGTTGGCCAGATTCGACGCTGTGGTTGAGGCGGCCTTCCCCTGCGGTCGCTGCGCAGGGGGTCCGGTGAAGGGCCGCGCGTTGCAATTGCCAACCGGAAACACCGCGCGACCGCCAGCCCACGTTCGCAAGCGCATGGAGGACATCTGCCGGTACCTCGACGATGTTGGCACCACCGCCGATCGGGTGCGGCTAGACCGGAAGCCTTATCCGGCGCTCGACGCCGTTGCTGCCAAGGTGCTTGGTTGCAGCGTGTCGGCGCTTCGCGGCCCCTCATCGGTGATGCTCGGTCACGCTGACGATCTGGCCCTGCTGGTGCGGCGCTACGTGGGCGAGGATGCATTGCTCGAACTGTGGGGCGCCTTGCATGACCGCCCGCTCTTCGTCCCGCTGATCCAGCGCCACGGAGCACTGATGCGTGCGTGCGATACCCCGCTGCACGCGGCCCGGCTGTCGGCCATCCGCGCGTGCGCGCAGTCGCTGACCACCGTGTTACGGCTGATGGCCAGCGGCGACACTCCACCGCCAGCGCACGGGCAGAACGCGGATCCCGAGGCCATGGCGCCGGAGAAGCTGCGGAACCTCGTCCATGCGCTGCGCGTGCGCTTCGCCGGCCAGCGCGTGCGGACAAATGACCTGGCTGCGCACATCAGACAGCCGCCGGGCCAGTTGGTCGCGAAGTCGCGTGGATGCAGCAAGCGCGATCGGATTTGGGCGGAGAAGCACGTCATGGATGGTCGGGGCTATTGGCGCTGGAAGGCGGCACCGTAGGCGACGGTCTGTTCGATGAACAGACCAGGAACGAACAATTGTTAGCACGCCGCGCGCATGCTGGCCGCCATGCACGCAACAAATCGGCTGGACGGCGCGCTTCCGTTGCACGAGGCGCTGAAACTCTCGGCGCTCCCCATCTCACGCGCGACCGCCGCACGATGGTGCCGCGCCGGGCTGGTGCCGTCGTTCCGCGTCGGGCATCGCTGGTACGCGCGCCCGGTTGATCTGCAATCGGCTCTGCTCGTCGCTGTCGGCGCCCCGGTGCGCCCATGAGCGACATCGCCCAGGCCATCGCCGCAGCCGTGCGCGAGGCCATCGCCGCCGAGCTTCCGCGCGCGCTCGCTGAATGGCGCTCCGGTGAAGCCAAGCCAGAGGCGCGCCGCGTCGTCACGGTGCCCGAGGCCTGCCGCCGCTACGGCATCGGACGCGCCGCGCTCATCGACTTGATCGACAAAGGCCGCTTGCCCGCGTCGCCGCGAAAGATGCGCGGCGGACGCGATGGCTACATGCTGCGTGTCTCCGACTGCGACCGCGTGCTCGCTGGGCTGGGCATGCCGCCCGCCGCGACCTGAACCCCATTTTCAAACGCGAAAGCCGGACCCTGCCAGGCCCGGCTCTCTTCGACACGACAAGGACAACCACTGTGACCAGAGACCATGCTGCCGCGGCACCGCCGAGCAATAAGCATCGCACCATCGACGGCAGCGGCGCCCACGACCTGGCCGTCGGGCAAGCCCGCCGCCACCGACTCGTCGCTCGGACGCTGCGCGATGAAGTCGCGCGACTCGGGTCGGCGCTGCATCCCGATCGCGCGCTCGATGCGCTCGCCGCTGCGGGGCGCATGGATCTGGAGGCCACGTCCTGGGAGGTCGCGATCGCGACGTGGAGGGGCTGGACATGAATCCTCCCGAACAGGCGACGCTGGTGGAGCCCTTGTTGTCGGCCGCACAGTACCGCGCCTACACCCTGCGGGGCTTCGCGCTCTGCCGCATGAAGTGCGGGAAGAATCCAACCGACACTGGCTGGCCGCTCCATCCTCGCATGTCGTCCGACGACTTCGCGGATGGCCAGAACGTGGGGCTCATCTGCGGACCGCTGTCGGGGCGACGCGTGATGCTCGATCTCGACTTCGACCCCGAGGATACCGACGCATGGTCGGCGGCTGACGAGTTGCTTCCGGATACTGGAGAGGTGGACGGTCGTCCGGGGCGCCCGCGCGCGCATCGCAACTACGTCGTCACCGACAAGGAGTTCCCCGACTCGGTCCTCCCCAAGATCGGCGGCAAGGTCCGCGCGGCGATGGACGAGGGCAAGCTGCCACGCTTTCCGGGCACACGCCATTGGACGAACGGCAACGGACGCGGCATCGACCTCCTTGGGGCGGGCGCGCAAGGTGCCATCCCGCCGAGCATGCATCCGAGCGGCGCGCAGCGTGAATGGTTCGGCGGCGAGCCCGGCGAACCAACGCGCATCACCTACGGCGAGCTGCTCGCGGTCGTCACGGCCATGGCCGAACGCCTTGGAATGACAGGTGGAAAGCGCAAAGAGAAAGAGGCCGGCGACGATGACCAGGCGCCCGCGCCTGATATGGAGGCGCTGGCGAAGATCCCGGCCGCCGAGCGCACGCGCCGGCTCGCTGCGTACTTGGCCGCAGCGCCGGCGGCTCGCCACAACGCCGGCGAGGGGTTCCACGCGCAACAGTATCGCATGGCCTGCATCTGCGCGGAACTCGGCGTGCCGATTGACGAGGCTCGACCGCTGTACGAGGCGTGGAACCGGCAGAGCGGCACACCTGACGATGCGCGCGTGAACCGCGACACGCTTGAGAAGGCGTACCGATCGGCGGTGTTCGGCGCGCTGTTGGCCAAGCCGACGCCGGCGCAGGATTTCGGCAAGACCTTGCTCGACCAGGTCGTCGACCTCGCCGCCAGCGACGTGATCGCCGCCGCCGCGCTCGTCTATGGGGCCGGCGATGCCCTGGCGGCGTTGGACGACGCCGAGTTCCAGGTGCTCAAGCTCAGGATCAAGGACGTCCTCGGCTCTGCGCTGGACAGCAACGCGCTCGCCAGAATACGGAACGACGCGCGCAAGGCGCAGCGTGCGGAGAAGGCGAAGGCGCGCGTTCAAGATCTCGGGGACGATGCGCTGCTGCTCGACCCTGCGGCTCCGGTTCCATCAGCGCGCGAGTTCGTCAGGCGCGAGGCGACCGGCGACGGCGTTTCGCTCATCCGGCGACACGGTGGAGAGTTTCACCGCCACACGGGCACCCACTACGAGACGATCGATGACGAGGCTTTGCGCGCCAATCTCTACCCCTTTTTGGAGGACGCGAAGGTCGAGACCAAGGACGGGGCCGTAGGCTTCCGCCCAACGGCGGCGAACGTCAGCAATGTCGCCGACGCGCTGCAGTCACTCCCGGGCGTGTTCGTTGATCGGCCTGTGACGCCGTGTTGGCTCGGCTCGTCACCGGCGCCATTCGCCGCTGCCGACGCGGTCGCGTTCCGTAACGGCATCCTCGACGTGCGCCAATACCTCGCCGAGCCAACGACGGCGCGGCTGATCCCGCACACGCCACAATGGTTTTCCGCCTACTCGCTGCCGTTCGACTACGCGCCCGGATCCACATGCCCGACGTGGGAACGCTGCCTGCTGCAGTGGTTCGACGGTGACGCCGAATCCGTCCAGGCGTTGGCGCTGTGGTTCGGCCTGTTGCTCACCAGCGACACGTCGATGCAAAAAATCCTGCTGCTGCTCGGGCCGGCGCGCTCGGGCAAGGGAACCATCGGTCGCGTCCTGTGCTCGATGCTCGGCCCGCACAACGTCTGCTCGCCCACGCTCAACAGCCTGGCCAGCGAGTTCGGCCTGGCACCGTTGATCGGGAAGCCGCTGGCGTGGCTTGGGGACGCACACATTTCCGGCCGGCTCGACTCGGCCGTCGTGCTCGATCGCCTCAAGGGCATTTCCGGCGAAGACTCGGTCACCATCAACCGGAAACACCGCGACGCCGTCACGCTGCATCTGCCAACGAGGTTCGCCATTTGCGTGAACCAGATGCTCGACTTTCCAGATCCATCCGGCGCGCTGGCGTCGCGTTTGATCTTAATCAAGACTCGCGTCTCCTTTCTCGGTCAGGAGGACATGAACCTCGACGCCAAGTTGCAGGCCGAGCTTCCGGGGATTGTGTGCTGGTCGCTGCGGGGGCTGGCCGAGTTGCGACGCCGTGGACGGCTCCTGCAACCGGAGTCGAGCAAGAACGAGATTGCCGAGTTCCAGCGGGCGTCGTCGCCTATCAGCGCCTTTGCCGCCGACTACTGCGTCGTGCCGGCGTCGGAGGGCGTCGCTGTCGGACAGGCGTTCGCCGCCTGGCGTGCCTGGTGCGCAGACGAAGGCCACATGCCGGGGTCAAAAGCGAAGTTCGGGTCGAAGCTGACCGCCGCTTT
>NZ_JACDCU010000550.1 GCF_013817365.1 Methylibium sp.
CGCCGGCAAGGCGGTGCTCGTCGAGACCGATCGACGAGGCCTCGATCGCGCAGGCGGCGTAGCCTTCGTCGACCATGCCGCGCAGCGCAGCTTGCAGCACCGCGGGATCGGGCGTGGTCAGCCCGGTCGCTTGCAGGCGCGCCGGCGTGGCCGGTCCGGGCGAATCCCTGCCGGCCGCGCCGCGGTGAGGCGGCTCGCCGTGCGCCGTGCTACTGCCCGGCGGCTGCCCGATGCCCAGCGTGCCCACCACCGAGCAGCGCCGGCCCAGCAAGGACAGGGCCTGCGCGATCCACCATGCCGTGGACGTCTTGCCGTTGGTGCCGGTGACAGCGAGCATCTGCAGCGCACGCGAAGGCTGCGCGTAGAAGAGGTCGGCGATGGGGCCGGTCGCGGCCTTGAGCGAAGCCAGCGCACCGATGCGCCCATCGTCGAAGCCGTGCGCCTCGACGCCCTCGGCCTCGACCAGGCACAGCGCCGCCCCGGCCGCCAGCGCATCGCCGACGAAGCGGCGACCGTCGGTCACATGGCCCGGCCAGGCGATGAAGGCGTCGCCGTGCCGCACCTCGCGGCTGTCGGTGCGCAGGCTGCCGCGCGTGCCGGCGCGCAGCCAGCTCGCGGCGGCCTGCGGGGACGCGAGTTCGGTGAGCATCTAGAAGCTCTCCTCCACCGCTTCGAGCTCGCGCGCCACGATCTGCGGGGTGACCGGGGTGTCGGGCGCCACGCCCATGGTGCGCAGGCTCTGCTGCACTACCGCGCTGAACACCGGCGCCGCGACGTCGCCGCCGTAGTGCTTGCCAGCGTCGGGCTCGTCGACCATCACCGCGACCACGATGCGCGGCTCGCTCACCGGCGCCAGGCCGACGAACCACGAGCGGTACTTCTTGGTCGAGTAGCCCTTGCCTTCCTGCTTGTAGGCGGTGCCGGTCTTGCCGCCGACCGAATAGCCGATGGCCTGCGCCTTGGGCGCCGTGCCGCCCTCGCCGGCGGCCATCTGCAGCATGTGGCGCACGGCGCGCGCGGTCTCCGGCGAGAACACTTGCACGCCTTCGGTCGGCCGCTCGAGCTTGGTGATCGACACCGGCATCAGCTCACCGTCGCGCGCGAACACGCTGTAGGCCCGGGCGATTTGAAACAGGCTCGCCGAGAGGCCGTAGCCGTAGCTCATGGTCGCCTGCTCGATCGGCCGCCAAGTCTTGTGGGGCCGCAGGCGGCCGGTCACGGCGCCGGGGAAATCGAGCCGGGGCTTCTGGCCCATGCCGATGGCGGAGAACATCTCCCACATCTCTTGCGCCGGCATTTGCATCGCCATCTTGACGGTGCCGACGTTGCTCGATTTCTGGATCACCTGCTCGACCGTCAGCACGCCATACGGTTTGTGATCGCGGATGGTGCGCCCGGTGATCGTCATGCGGCCGGGCGCCGTGTCGATGCGCGTGCCGGGGCGCACACGGCCGGTGTCGATGGCCAGTGCGGCGATGAAGGGCTTCATCGTCGAGCCGGGCTCGAAGGTGTCGGTCAGCGCGCGGTTGCGCAGTTGCTCACCGCTCAGCTTGCGGCGGTCGCCGGGGGTGAAGCTCGGGTAGTTGGCCAGCGCCAGCAGCTCGCCGGTCTGCACGTCGAGCACCACCACGCTGCCGGCCTTGGCCTTGTGTTCGGCCACCGCGTCGCGGATGCGCTGGTAGGCGAAAAACTGCAGCTTGGTGTCGAGCGAGAGCTGGATGTCGTGGCCGTCGACCGGCGGCACGCTCTCGCCGATGTCTTCCACGATCCGGCCGAGCCGGTCCTTGATGACGCGGCGGGTGCCGTCGCGCCCGGCCAGGGCGTCCTGGAAGGCCAGCTCGATGCCTTCCTGCCCGCGATCCTCGACATTGGTGAAGCCCACCACGTGCGCAGCCGCCTCGCCCTCGGGATAGCGGCGCTTGTACTCGGCGAGCTGGTGGATGCCATCGAGCTTCAGCGCCTTGACCTGCAAAGCCACCGCCTCGTCGACCTGGCGGCGCAGGTAGACGAAGTTGGGGTTGTCGTCGAGCTTTCGGTCCAGTTCGGCCGGCGTCATGGACAGCAGCTTGGCGAGGGCGCGGCGGTCGCCCCTTGCGGCGTCGAAATCCTTCGGGATCGCCCAGATGGTCGGCGCCGGCACGCTGGAGGCGAGCAGCAGGCCGCTGCGGTCGATGATGCGGCCGCGGTTGGCCGGCAGCTCCAGCGTGCGCGCGTAGCGGTTCTCGCCCTGCTGCTGATAGAAAGCGGTGTCGATCACCTGCACGTCGAGCGCGCGGCCGAGCAGCACCACGAAGCCGACGCC
>NZ_JACDCU010000185.1 GCF_013817365.1 Methylibium sp.
TGCCGTCGTACGTAAATCCATGGTAAGCGCACTCGAGTGTTCCATTCTCAAGCAATTTGCCGCAAGACAGCGGCATTCGTTTATGTACGCAGCGATCATCGAAGGCAACAACGCTTCCGTCATCTGCACGCCAGATCACGATTGGTCTTTTAGCTATTGTCATGCCACGGAGCTGCCGTGTCTCGAACTCCGATGACATTCCAGCCACGTACCACGCATTTTGCACGAACGAATTTGCTTTCATTAGATATCTTCCTGTTCAGATTTTCCTTTCGGACTCTGTCAGGATCGTCGCCAAATAACCGGCCAAAGGTCGCTGTCGAGCGGCCCACCTGGCGTGATGTCTGGGTCCCACATCATCTTTTGAATATTAGGCTGGGGATGGTAGACCGCATCGTCGCCGGCCCAACGGGACACAACGGCCCGTCGGCGTCGGTCCGCTTGAGAGTTTCCAGGTGCGCCATGCACTAAAAGGCCGTGGTGAACGGTGCAATCACCGGGATTCAACTCGAATTGAAGAAACTCGTGTTTATCCCGTTCTGATTCAATGTCGGGCACCTCGGGTAAATCAATCTTGTATCGGTCGTCACCGGCGAAGGCCGGCGGCTTGTATGCTACGCCCCACTTGTGCGAGCCCTTGATGTACTCCACCGCCCCGTTGTCGTTCGTCACTTGATCGAGCGCCAACCAAAGCGTGCATATGTCATTTCCACGCACCGGCCAATAGGGCATGTCATGATGCCAAGGCGTTCGCTCCGCGGTGCCCGGCTCCTTGATCAACAATTGATCAAAAAAGATGTTGATTTTCTTTGCCCGCAAAATACTCCCCGCAATTTCCGCGGCTGGTGACTCGTGAACAAAACGCTTGAAGCCTTCGTGGTACGTCCACATAAATGTGTCGAAAAAGAACCGGCCTGGTTTACCCTCGTGCGTCAGATTCTGGTGCAGTTGACCAGGTGCAGCCATATCTTCGTCTGCCCACAAGCGCAGCTGCTCGATCCACTCCGGGTCAAACATCTCGCGCAGAACGACGACACCATCGTCTTCAAACGTGCACACCTCTTTCTCGGTAATTGAGCGCAATGGCTTAGAATTCATAACGTACCTCCTGCTTGCGATTAGGTGGAACAACCGGTACTTCTTGTAATTCCGACTTTCCGTAATACAGCTCGAGCACGGCTCGGGATGCCGGGCGAGTCACCAGGCTCACCGACCACATAAGGAGAGCCGATGCCCCGAGCGCCCACAGATAGGACAGGACACCCAACGGGTTCTTGGCATAGATGTCGATCAGCAAGAAGATGGCGATCCCGCCGTAGACCGATGCAATCGCACCCCAGGTCGTGGCACGGGGCCAGAACAGCATCGCGAGTAATGGGACAACGAACGCCGAAGCGACACCACCGGCAAAATAGATCACAACCGTGGCAATGAGTTGTGGCGGCGTAAGCGCCAGCCACAATACCCCGATGCCAATGCATGCAGAAATGACATAAGACCACTGCGAGAGGCGCTTCGGATCAGCCTCGGGATTGATATAGCCTTGATAGATGTCTCGTACGAGCGCCGATGAGGCGGTTAGCAAAAGCGAGTCGACCGTTGACATGACAGCGGCGAACGGTGCGGCCAAGCAGATGCCCGCGAGCCAGCCCGGTAGGCTCGCTAAATAGGCTCGTGGCACGGCCACGTCGGGTGGCAGATCCGGAAAGACTGTGTAAATAGCTGCGCCGAAATAAAACATTGGTACGTAGAATACTGTGCCAATGACTGCGGCGATGATCATGGCTCGGTGTATCGTGCGCGTGTCGCGGGCGGCCATAAAACGCATGGACAACGAGGGATTGCCTACCGCCAGCAATACCCAGAGAATCCAAAAGCCGATGAGCACAGACGGACTGGCCCAACCACCAGGTCCTGGCCCGAAAACGCGCGCTGAGTCCGCTTCCAGCAGGCGGCTGGTAACCAGATCTGGACCACCGGCAAAGATGAAGAACGCCGGGACCACGATCAGGACACCCAAAACCATGACCACGCCCTGCAATGTGTCGGTCCAAGTGACCGCACGGAAGCCCCCGATCACGACTGTGAGTGCGACAGAACCGCCAAACAGCAAAACCCCGACCCCATAGGGAACACCTGCAATACTTTGAAGGATACGTGCGGCTCCCGCGAACTGCGCGACCATGAAAGCCCCGAAGAACAGAATGATTGCCACCGTGATACCCACGACCAGCACGGGATGATCAAAGCGCCGCCGCATGATTTCTGTATATGTGACGGCCCCTGTACGATGACCGAGAATACACATTCGTTTTCCGATGATGGAGAACGCCACATAAGCGAGCGTGATCTGACTGATCCCCGTCATCACGACAGTCAGACCGTTCTTGTACGCTAGGCCAGGGTAACCAATAAAAGTTCCTGCTGAAGCAAACGTCGCGACGAACGTAAAAGCCAGCACGACGGGCCCCATAGTTCGTCCGCCGATGTAGTACTCGGACATGAAATTCTTGCCCGATGTCACTAATTTGGTCAACGCAGTACGCGCAAAGATCGCTACCCCCAAGGTGAGCAACAGGTAGACGCCGAAAGGAACAATCAGGTCCCATTGCAACGTGTTTGTGTTCATTTGACTGCCACCTCTTCCATGCGGAGGGCCATGACGATACTCACGATCAAGAAGACCAAGGAAGGCAGAACACAAGCCACGAGATACCAAGTTGGCACGCCTAAAGGGAAGCCGAATTGATCGTCGATGCGGTCGTAGCCAAGCATCAACATGCCGCCAATCATGACTGTGGACTGAATTATCCACAACAGCGCAAAGTTGCAGGCCTCCCGCCTGCAGACCAAGAAGTCGTCTGCCACAATGAAATCAGAGGCCTGAGTTATCGGAGCCATTTAATCTCCATATCCAGTCGGAATTCAAAGGGGCGGCGCTCCGCAACCGATTAATGCGCCGACGGAAGCGAACAAAATCACTCCGGAACACGACACGTTGGCGCTCGCTTCTCCGGTAGGAGAACTTTAGTCGATGTGAATTCCAGATAAATATGATAAATATTGATTCAATACATCAAAAAAATCGATATGAACTTTCAGCAACTCGAAACGTTTCGCTGGATCGTCAGGCTCAAGTCTTTCGGGCGTGCTGCTATAAAAGTCAACTCGACGCAGTCAACCGTTTCCATGCGATTGGCCGAGTTGGAGAAGGAGCTCGGCATCGTGTTGCTCGACCGGACGCGCCGGAGCGTGCATGTCACTCCGAAGGGTCGAGACCTGCTTCGGTATGCAGAGGAAATCGCGTTACTGGTCTCTGAGATCCGGCATAACGTCGGCGACGCAAGGACGATGAGCGGGACGTTGCGGGTTGGCGTGGCAGAGTTGATTGCGCTCACCTGGCTTCCCCAGCTCGTTCATGCCATCAAGGAGACATATCCGCTGGTGGCTGTGGAACTTCAGATCGGGCTCGGTGGAGGGATGCTGGAACTCCTGAAAGCAGGTGAGTTGGACATTGTTCTGATGCCCAACGGCAATCAGCTGGAGGCCGGCATGCATGCCGAATCGCTGGGTAAGGTTCGCTTCGGATTTGTCACATCAAGAGAACTTGGGGTCTCCGCCCAGCCCCAGACACCATCCGATTTAGTGAAATGGCCTGTCATTACACACGGCGCCGCATCGGTCCTTCATGGCATCTTGATGGATTGGTGCAGCGACGGCGGGGTTCAACCGACCCGCATCGTCACGTCAAACAGTATGGAAGCGTCTGCAATCTTGGCTGCCGCGGGATTGGGTATCACCTTTTTACCTCTCTTTTATTACGAACCGTGGCTCAAGGAGGGTAGGTTGATGCGCGTACTCGTTAGTCCGTCGATTCCTGCGATTCAGTTCAGCGCCATCTTTCCGCAAGGGCGACAGACTCCATTTGTCGACCCGATTGTTCGCCTTGCCATGCAGCACAGTTCGTTCAGTGAGCTGGTCCCATCCGTCTGAAAACGGGATTGATTTTGATCAGTGAGACCGTGTCGGTTTGCCATCGGGGCAGAGTTGATGGAGTGGACGCCCCTTCCGGGTCGATCATCGGTCCGTCGCGCTCGCGCAGGTTGTTCCAGTCCGTGATGTGGTTGGAGTGCACGTCGTCTTGGCTAACTCGGCCAGCTCGCCTCGGATGGCAACGATTGCCACCTACACATTGAACGCCGGTGAATGGTTGTGCTGGGTCTTCTGCTCATGCTCTGCTCGCCCGTTGCACCCACTTCCCGCTCTGCGGGCACGGTTGCAAAGCAGAGTTGTACTTATCGCGGGGTTCAGACTCGCGGGGCCAGTTCTGTGAGCCGCGAGCAGTAGCGATCAATCGCGCAGGATGCGCACGTCGATGCGCAGCACGTTGCGCACGTGCCTCGGGCCGCTGCGCGGGTCACCGAGCGCAAGCAGCGCGACCGGGCCTTCGCGAGCCGAAGGGGGCGCACCGTCGTGCCCGTAGACCAGCAGCATCTGGCGGCCGGCCTCGGTGTTGACCACGGCCGCCAGGGCGCGCAGGCCATCGACGCTGCCCAGGAAGCGCACGTCCAGATGCAGGCCTTGGCGCCGTGCGGTCTCGCGCAACAGCGGCAAGGCCAGGTCGTGGCCCGCGAACAGCGTGAGCGAGAGCGATGGCGAGCCGAGCACGCCGTCGAAGGCATGCGCGAGTTCGGCGCGAGCGATTCGATCTGCGGGGCCAGGCGCGACAGCGCCAGGTCTTCGGCATGGACCAGCGCGGCGGCTCGTTTGGTGAGGAACGACGACTTCGACCCGCCGTCACGCACGGCACGCAGCATGGCGATCAAGGGGTGCGAGAGCGGCTTGCGCAGGCCGGGCCCGCGGCTGAAGCGGTACTGCAGGCCGATCGAGAAGCCGTCGCCGGGATGCGTCATGTCTTGGGCTGCGCTCTTATCTGCCTTGACGGGTGCGTGGCGTACAAGGCAGCGATGCTGACAGCCGACGTTCCGATTGGCGATATGCAAACGGCCTCATATCGCCAAGGCGCAAGCGGCGGCGAACAATCGTCGCGTCCTCATCATCTTCTGCCTGCCATGCGCCTCGCCACCTCACGCCGTGCCCTGCTCGCCCTGCTGATTCCGATGGCCCTGGCGATAACGCCCGTCGCTGCACCGGCGCAGGAAACCGCCATCACCGTGGCCTCGACCACCTCGACGGAGCAGTCCGGTTTGTTCGGCCAGCTGCTGCCGGCGTTCAAGAAAGCCACCGGCATCGACGTGAAGGTCGTCGCCCTGGGCACCGGACAAGCGCTGGACATGGGCCGGCGCGGCGACGCCGACGTGGTCTTCGTGCACGACCAGGCGGCCGAGGAGAAGTTCGTGGCCGACGGCTTCGGCCTGAAGCGCCAGCCGGTCATGTACAACGATTTCGTTCTCGTCGGCCCGAAGAGTGACCCGGCCGGCATCAAGGGCCAGGACATCACGGCCGCGCTCGGCAAGCTGGCCGGCGCCAAGGAGCCGTTCATCTCTCGCGGCGACAAGAGCGGCACGCATGCCGCCGAACTACGTTACTGGAAAGCGGCCGGCGTCGCGGCCCCGGCGAAGGATTTCGCGGGCTACAAGGAATGCGGCTGCGGCATGGGCCCGGCGCTCAACATCGCCGCGTCGAGCGGCGGCTACGCGTTGACCGACCGCGGCACCTGGCTGTCGTTCAAGAACCGGGGTGAGCTGGCGGTTCTGGTGGAAGGCGACAAGCGCCTGTTCAACCAGTACGGCGTGATGATGGTCAACCCAGAGCGCCATCCGCACGTGAAGAAGCTGGCCGCGCAGCGCTTCGTCGACTGGATCGTCTCGCCGGCCGGGCAGCAGGCCATCGCGGCGTACAAGATCGGCGGCGAACAGCTCTTCTTCCCGAACGCGCAGCAGTGAACGCAGTTCGCATTCCACCCCGAACGCCGATCCTTCCGGTGAGCCCCCTCGTTCGGGGGCGCCGAATCGCCAAAGCGCAACGCAAGCCGTGCGCCTGTGCCTGCATCATCGAGCACCGATGCATCCCGGGGAGCACACGTGGCCGTTGCAAGCAAAGGCATGAGCCATGAAAACCGCTCCGTCACCATCCTCGGCGCAGGCCTGTCCGGTGCCAGCGTCGCGCTGGAGCTCGCCACGCAGGGCGTTCGGGTCACGCTGATCGAGCGCGATGCGCTGCCCTTCTCGCGCGCCAGTCTGCGCAACGAAGGAAAGATCCATCTCGGTCTCATCTACGCCAACGACCGCTCGCTCGCCACCGCCACGCTGCAGCTCGAAGGCGCACTGACGTTCAGCACGCACCTGCGCCGCTGGCTCGGCCCGGCGGCCGACACGCTGCGGCGATCGACGCCCTTTCACTACCTCGTGGCCAAGGACTCGCTGCTCGATGCCGACCAGCTCGAAGCCCACTACGCAGCGGTGCAGATGCTCTACGACGAACAGCGCGCCTGCGCGCCGGCGCTCGACTACATGGGCATACGGCCCGAGCGGCTGGCAGTGCGCGACGACCCCGCCCGCCTGTCGGCACACCTGCGCATGGAGCGCTTCGCGGCGGCGTTCGAGACGGCCGAGGTCGCAGTGGACACGGCCCAGCTCGCGAACCTGGTGCGCGAGGCGCTCGCGAAGCATCCGCTCATCGAGCTGCGCGCCTCGCACCGCGTCGATTCGGTGGCGGCCGACGGCGGCGGCTTCATCGTCGCGGGCCAGTGCGCGTCGGGTCCGTGGGCGATCAGCTCGAAGCAGGTCGTCAATTGCCTGTGGGAGGACCGCCTGCGCATCGATCACGGCCTCGGGCTCACGCCGCCGCCCGGCTGGGTGCACCGCCTGAAGTACCGCGTGATCGCGCGCCTGCCGCAGGCCATGCGGCACGCGCAGTCGGTGACGATGGTGCTCGGCCCCTACGGCGATGTGGTGGTGCGCGACGACGGCACAGCCTACTTCTCCTGGTACCCGCTGGGCTGCAAGGGCTGGTCGCACGATCTCGCACCGCCCGCCTCGTGGGACGCCCCCTGCCGCGCCGAGCTGTCGGCCGACGAGGCGCGCGCCGTTGCGAAGGAGCTGCTGGAAGCCGTCGACGAGTGGTATCCGGGCGCGGCCCGGTGCGAGCCGCTGCTGGTGGATGCGGGCGCCATCGTCGGCTACGGGAGCACCGACGTGAACGATCCCGCCAGCGGCCTGCACGACCGTACGCGCGTGGGCGTCAACTCCCACGGCGGCTATCACTCGCTCGACCCGGGCAAGCTGACTACCGCCCCGATGTTCGGTCAGCAGGCGGCGGACAAGGTGCTGCAAGCGCTGTAGCTTCGGCAATGAACACATCCGAACGCACACCTCGCGTGGTGGCCTGCATGCCCACGTACAAGGCCGAAACCTTCATCGAGCCCACGCTGCAGTCGCTGGCCGCGCAGACCTACGCGAACCTGCAGGTGTTGATCTCCGACGACGCTTCGCCCGACGGCAGCTTCGATT
>NZ_JACDCU010000551.1 GCF_013817365.1 Methylibium sp.
ATGTCGGACACGCGCTGCACCGAGCCGACGATCTCGTTCATGGTCTGACCGGCCTCGGCGACCAGCCGGCTGCCCGAGTCGACCTTGTCGACCGAGGCGCCGATCAGCGCCTTGATTTCCTTGGCCGCGTCGGCGCTGCGCTGCGCCAGGCTGCGCACCTCCGCTGCGACCACCGCGAAGCCGCGGCCCTGCTCGCCGGCCCGGGCCGCTTCCACCGCCGCATTGAGCGCCAGGATGTTGGTCTGGAAGGCGATGCCGTCGATCGTGCCGATGATGTCGGCGATCTTCTTCGACGACGCGTTGATGTCTTCCATGGTCGTCACCACCTGCGCAACCACCGCACCGCCCTTGGCGGCCGTGGCCTGCGCCGACGAGGCGAGCTGGTTGGCGGTGCGCGCCGAGTCAGCCGTCTGCTTGACGGTGCCGGTGAGCTGCTCCATGGAGCTGGCGGTCTGCTGCAGGCTGCTGGCGGCCTGCTCGGTGCGGCCGGACAGATCGAGGTTGCCGGTGGCGATCTCGCTGCTGGCCGTGCCGATGCTGTCGGTGGACTGGCGCACCGCGCTGACCATGCCGTGAAGGGAAGTCTGCATGTCGGCGAAGGCTTGCTGAAGCTCTCCGAGTTCGTCTGCGCGATCCACCTTCACTTCCCGCGAAAGATCGCCCGAGGCGATGGCACGCGCCGCGGCCAGGGCCTGGTGCACCGGGGCGGTGATGGAGATCGTGATGCGCCAGGCCATGAGGGCTCCGATCAGCACGGCCAGGCCGGCCAGCGCGCCGAGCATCCACCCGGCGGTGCGGATCTCTTTCGCCAGGGCGGCCGACGACGCAGCGCTTTGCGCCTCGATCGCCGCCACCACCGACTCGATCAGTGCGACATAGCGGTCGGCGGACGGCACGAGATCGCCATCGACCAGCGCGGCGGCGCTCGTGTCGCCCGACTTGAAGGCGGCAAAGACCCGGTTGCGGCTTTCGATGTAGCCCTTGCGCTGCTCGCCGACCTGCTGCATGAGGCTCTTGTGCGCCGGGTCGGTCAACTCGGCGTCGAGCCGCTTCTGGAGCTCGCTGATGCGCGAGGTCGTGGCCTTCATCTGGGGCTGCAGATACGCATCGACGCCGGCGTCGAGGCCCGATTTCGCAATCGTGAGCGTGCGCGAAAGATTCAGCTGGGTCGATGCCAGCCACAGGCTGGCCAGCTTGGCGCGATCGCTTTCCTGAGCGAGTTGCTGGTTCCTGTTTTCGATCAGCGTCAGCTGGTAGACGCCGACGCCGCACATGGCGGTGGTGAGCAGCAGCACGGCGGCAAAGCCGCCGGCCAGGCGGGAGCCGAGTTTTCTGAACGAGAGATTCATGAGTTTTCCGGAACGGTGATCAAAAGGTTTCCCACTCGCCGGTGGGCGCGGCCGCGGGCGGTGCGGTCGGCTTGGGCGTCGGTGCGATGGCCGGTGCGATGGCCGGCGCAACCGTTGCGGCCGGCGTTCGTGTCGGCGCTTGCGTGGCGGCGGGTCGGCGCGCAGTGCTTTGCACGCGGGCGATCAGCGCGCCGGCTTCCTGCCGCGCCGGTGTTGCGGCAGCGACAGCCGCCGCGCTGACGGCGCTGATGCGAAACACCGCCACGCTGGCCTGCAGGCGATGCGCCTGCTCACGCAAGCTCTCTGCCGCCGCGGTCGATTGCTCGACCAGCGCGGCGTTCTGCTGCGTCATCTGGTCGAGCTGCGTGACGGCGGTGTTGACCTGGCCGATGCCGTCGCTTTGTTCGGCGGCTGCGGCGGTGATCTCACCGATGATGTCGGACACGCGCTGCACCGAGCCGACGATCTCGTTCATGGTCTGACCGGCCTCGGCGACCAGCCGGCTGCCCGAGTCGACCTTGTCGACCGAGGCGCCGATCAGCGTCTTGATTTCCTTGGCCGCGTCGGCGCTGCGCTGCGCCAGGCTGCGCACCTCCGCTGCGACCACCGCGAAGCCGCGGCCCTGCTCGCCGGCCCGGGCCGCTTCCACCGCGGCATTGAGCGCCAGGATGTTGGTCTGGAACGCGATGCCGTCGATCGTGCCGATGATGTCGGCGATCTTCTTCGACGACGCGTTGATGTCTTCCATGGTCGTCACCACCTGCGCAACCACCGCACCGCCCTTGGCGGCCGTGGCCTGCGCCGACGAAGCGAGCTGGTTGGCCGTGCGCGCCGAGTCAGCCGTCTGCTTGACGGTGCCGGTGAGCTGCTCCATGGAGCTGGCGGTCTGCTGCAGGCTGCTGGCGGCCTGCTCGGTGCGGCCGGACAGATCGAGGTTGCCGGTGGCGATCT
>NZ_JACDCU010000186.1 GCF_013817365.1 Methylibium sp.
CCGCCGAGGCCCCTCTGGCGACGCTGGAAGACCGCAGCCACCCGGCCTGGCAGCGCATCAAGTTCGACGAGTTGCTGGCGCAGCAGCTTTCGCGCTTGCAGGCACAGCGGGAACGCGCGGCCCTGCGCGCGCCCGCACTTTGCACGCCCACACTTCTCCCGCCCGGCGTTCTCGCAGCGGCGGCGCACTGCGCCGCAGCACCCGGCGCCGCTCGGGGCCTGCACGAGCGCTTGCTCGCCGCGCTGCCCTTTCAGCTAACAGCCGCACAGCGCCGCGTCGCCGAAGAAATTGCGCACGACCTGGCCCGGCCCCAACCGACCCATCGGCTGCTGCAGGGCGACGTGGGCTCCGGCAAGACGGTGGTGGCCGCGCTGGCCGCGACGATCGCGATCGATGCCGGCTGGCAATGCGCGCTGATGGCCCCCACCGAGATCCTGGCTGACCAGCACTTCCGCAAACTCGTGGGCTGGCTCGAGCCGCTGGGCCTGGGCGTGGCCTGGCTCACCGGCGGCCAGAAGGGCAAGGCGCGCGCGCAGATGATGGCGAGCGTGGCCGACGGCAGCGCGCGGCTGGTGGTGGGCACGCACGCCGTCATTCAGGACCGCGTGGTGTTCCAGCGCCTGGGCTTGGCCATCATCGACGAGCAGCACCGCTTCGGCGTCGCGCAGCGGCTCGCCTTGCGGCAAAAACTCGTCGAACAAGCCGGGGCTTCGCCCGCGCTCGAACCGCACCTTCTCATGATGTCGGCCACGCCGATCCCGCGCACGCTGTCGATGACTTACTTCGCCGACCTCGACGTCAGCACCATCGACGAGCTGCCGCCGGGCCGCACGCCCATCGTCACCAAGCTCTTCGCCGACGGCCGCCGCGACGACGTGATCGCCCGCGTGCGCGAAGCGGTGGCGAGCGGGCGGCAGGTGTACTGGGTCTGCCCGCTGATCGAGGAGTCTGAAACGCTCGATCTGAAGAACGCCACCGAAACGCACGCCCAGCTCGCCGCTGCGCTGCCTGAAAGCGCGGTCGGCCTGCTGCACGGGCGCATGGGGGCCGCCGAGAAGGCGGCGGTGATGGAACGCTTCACCGCCGGCGGCATGGCCGTCCTGGTCTCGACCACCGTGATCGAAGTCGGCGTCGATGTGCCCGGCGCCAGCCTGATGGTGATCGAACATGCCGAGCGCTTCGGCCTGTCGCAGCTCCACCAGCTGCGCGGGCGCGTCGGCCGCGGCAGTGCGGCCAGCGTGTGCGTGCTGCTCTACACCCCGCCGCTGTCGGACACCGGCCGGGCGCGATTGAAGGCCATGTCCGAAACCAACGACGGTTTCGAGATCGCCCGCCGCGACCTCGACATCCGCGGCCCGGGCGAGTTCATGGGCGCGCGCCAAAGCGGCGCGGCGCTGCTGCGCTTCGCCGACCTGAGCGAGGACGACGTGCTGCTCGCACAAGCCCGTGCGATGGCGCCGAGCCTGCTGGCGAACCACCCCGGCGCCGCTCGGGCGCACGTGGAGCGGTGGCTCGGCGGCAAGGCCGAATACCTGAAAGTTTAGGAACGTTCTGGTTTGCGCCTCTCTCGCGAGTACGCGGGTGAGGGACTGCAGCAGGCCTGGTTGGCGTCGGCCACTCGCGCCCGATTGGCGAACGGCTGCGATATCCTGCCCTTCATGACCCTGACCGAGTTGCGCTACATCGTCGCCGTCGCGCGCGAGCGGCATTTCGGCCGTGCGGCCGAGGCCTGCTTCGTGTCGCAGCCCACCCTGTCGGTCGCGATCAAGAAACTCGAAGACGAGCTCGAGGTCAAGCTGTTCGAGCGCGGCAGCGCCGAGGTCTCGGTCACGCCGCTGGGCGAGGAAATCGTGCGGCAGGCGCAGTCGGTGCTCGAGCAGTCGCAGGCCATCCGCGAGATCGCCAAGCGCGGCAAGGACCCGCTGGCCGGGCCGCTGCGGCTGGGCATCATTTACACGATCGGGCCCTACCTGCTGCCCGATCTGGTCAAGCAGGCGATCGAGCTGTTTCCGCAAATGCCGCTGGTGCTGCAGGAAAACTTCACCGTCAAGCTGCTCGAGATGCTGCGCACCGGCGAGCTCGATGCGGCCATCCTCGCCGAGCCCTTTCCCGATGCCGGCCTGGCCATCGCGCCGCTCTACGACGAACCGTTCGTGGTGGCGGTACCCGACACCCACCCGCTGGCCGGGCGCGACAGCATTCCGTCCGAGGAGCTGAAGAAGGAAACCATGCTCCTGCTCGGCACCGGCCACTGCTTTCGCGACCACGTGCTCGAGGTATGCCCCGAATACGCCCGCTTCGCGAGCGACGCCGAGGGCATCCGCAAGAGCTTCGAGGGCTCCTCGCTGGAGACCATCAAGTACATGGTGGCCTCGGGCATGGGCATCACGGTGGTGCCGCAGCTGTCGGTCGCGAGCGGCCAGCAGCAGCACGTGAGCTATGTGCCCTTCGCCGCACCGGTGCCGACGCGGCGCGTCGTGCTGGCGTGGCGGCGCAGCTTCACGCGCTACGAGGCCATTGCGGCGATGCGCAATGCCATCTATGCCTGCGCGCTGCCGGGCGTCAGCCGGCTCACCGGGTAAGACGCCCACCGCATCGGTTGCTCAGCGCACGCGTCTTGCTACACCCGCGACATGACGACTCCAATCACCGTCGATATCCCGCATCAGCTCGGCCGCGCGGAGGCGCACCGCCGCATCGAGGACGGCTTTGCAAAGGTGCTGCAGCAATTGCCCGGCGGGGGCGCCGGCCACGTCACCGAGAGCTGGGACGGTGACCGTCTGGCCTTCAGCGTCTCGGCGCTCGGCCAGACCGTGCGCGGCGTGATCGACGTGCTCGACAACACGGTGAGGATGGAGATCGAGCTGCCGGGCTTCCTCGGCGCCATTGCGAACGGCCTCAAGGGCCGCCTGCAAAAGGCCGGGCAGTTGCTGCTCACCCGCAAGTAGAGCCGCCGACCTGCGGCCGCGGCCTTGCGCCAGCTTCGGTTTGAAAGCTACAGTGACAGTCACCCCCGCTGCCTGTTCCCACTCGCCGACAAGGCCCACGACGAGCCGACCGCCGATCTGCTGACTCAGCGGCTTGCCGTGCACGAGCAGTCGGCGTGGATGCTGCGCAGCTTGCTGGAGGAGTGAGGGAGGCCTTGCCCGAGGGGCTGAACGACTCCAAGCCTGCGAGTTCGATCACCAGCCGCTCGACCGCACCGCCCCACCCGGCCCTCCGATAATCGCGCGGGTGAGCAACTCCTCGGTCGCGCCCGCCTCCACCTCGCGCCTGGCGCTGTGGCTGGACCTGATCCGATGGAAGCGCCCCGCTGGCTGGCTGCTGCTGCTGTGGCCCACCTTGTCGGCGCTGTGGCTGGCCGCAGAGGGCTTTCCAGGCTGGCACCTGCTGGCCGTCTTCACGCTCGGCACCATCCTCATGCGCAGTGCCGGCTGCTGCATCAACGACGTCGCCGATCGCGACTTCGACCGCCACGTCAAGCGCACGGCGCAGCGGCCGGTGACGCGCGGCGCGGTGTCGGTGCGCGAGGCCCTCTTGCTTGGGGCGTTCCTGGCGCTGGCTGCCTTCGCGCTGGTGCTGACGACGAATCGGGCGACCGTGCTGCTGTCGTTCGCGGCACTCGCCATCACCATTGCCTATCCGTATGCGAAGCGTTTCGTGTCGATGCCGCAGGCCGTGCTCGGCGTGGCCTTCAGCTTCGGCATCCCGATGGCTTTCGCGGCCGTGCGCGGCGGCGGCGCCGAAGGCCTTGTTGCCGGAGTCGACGAGGCAGTGCCGCCGCTCGCCTGGGCCCTGCTCGCCGGCAACCTGTTCTGGGTGCTGGCCTACGACACCGAATACGCGATGGTCGACCGCGACGATGACCTGAACATCGGCATCCGCACCTCGGCCATCGCGCTCGGCCGCTTCGACGTCGCCGCGGTGATGGGCTTTTACGGCATCTATCTGGCGAGCTGGGGCTTTTTGGGCTTCCGGCAGGGCCTGCGAGGCCCCTTCATGCTCGGCCTGCTGGCCGCGCTCGCGCAGGCGCTGTGGCACTGGACGCTCATCCGCGGGCGAGGCCGCGACGACTGCTTCAAGGCCTTCCGGCTGAACCACTGGCTCGGCCTCGCGGTGTTCGCCGGCATCGCGGCCGACTTCATGCTGCGTCGCTGAAAGCGGGTTGTGCCCCAGGCCCGTGGGCTATCGACGGGATAGAGGGTTTCTCGTCGCGCCAGGCAGCTTCTGCAAGAGAATTTGTCGGTCCCTGATCACTTTCCCTCTCACTGCAGAAAATAGGAGTTGCCAAGATGGGTAGCGAAAAGACCGAAGCGAAGTGCCCGTTCAGCCAAGACGCAGCCGGTGTCACGACCAACCGCGATTGGTGGCCCAAGCAATTGCGCGTGGATCTGCTCCATCAGCATTCCTCCAAGTCCGACCCGATGGGCAAGGACTTCGACTACGCCGAGGCTTTCAAGAGCCTCGATCTCGCTGCAGTGAAGCAGGACCTCGCTGCCTTGATGACGGACTCCCAGGACTGGTGGCCGGCGGACTTCGGACACTACGGGCCGCTGTTCATCCGCATGGCATGGCACAGCGCCGGTACCTACCGCATCGGCGATGGCCGCGGAGGTGCCGGTCGCGGCCAGCAGCGCTTCGCGCCGTTGAACAGCTGGCCGGACAACGTGAGCCTCGACAAGGCCCGCCGCCTGCTGTGGCCGATCAAGCAAAAGTACGGCAACAAGATCTCGTGGGCCGACCTGATGGTCCTTACGGGCAACGTCGCGCTGGAGACCATGGGGTTCAAGACCTTCGGCTTCGGCGGCGGACGACCCGACGTGTGGGAGCCGGATCAGGACGTGAACTGGGGTCGCGAGACGAAGTGGCTCGGCGGCGACGAGCGCTACTCGCGAGGCTCGCCCGGCGTCTCGGGCCAGAGCGTGCTCGACTCGGAGGACGACAGCCAGGTCGAGCACACGCGCGACCTCGAGAACCCGCTTGCCGCCGTGCAGATGGGCCTCATCTACGTCAACCCCGAAGGCCCGGACGGCAAGCCCGATCCCATCGCCGCCGCGAAGGACATCCGCGAAACCTTCGCGCGCATGGCGATGGGCGACGAAGAGACGGTGGCGCTGATCGCCGGCGGACACACCTTCGGCAAGACCCACGGCGCGGCGCCCGCGACGAACGTCGGCGACAACCCCGAGGCCGTCGAGCTCGAGCACCAGGGCTTCGGCTGGAAGAACGGCTTCGGCACCGGCAAGGGCGGCGACACCATCACCAGCGGCCTGGAAGTCACCTGGACGAGCAAGCCGACGCAGTGGACCAACGAATACTTCGAGAACCTGTTCGGTTTCGAATGGGAACTGACGAAGAGCCCGGCCGGCGCGCAGCAGTGGGTGGCCAAGGGTGGCGCCGGCGCGGGCAAGATTCCGCATGCCCACGACCCGGCCAAGCGCCTGCCGCCGACGATGTTGACCACCGACCTCTCGCTGCGCATGGACCCGGCCTACGAGAAAATCTCCCGGCGCTTCATGGAGAACCCCGACCAGTTCGCCGATGCCTTCGCGCGGGCCTGGTTCAAGCTGACGCACCGTGACATGGGGCCGCGCGTGCGGTACCTGGGCCCCGAGGTGCCGGCCGAAGAATTCGTCTGGCAAGACCCGGTCCCCGCGGTCGACCACGCACTGGTCGACGAGCAGGATGTCGCGTCCCTCAAGAAGAAGGTGCTGGCTTCGGGCCTGACGGTGGCGCAACTCGTCTCGACCGCCTGGGCGTCGGCGTCAACGTTCCGCGGCTCGGACAAGCGCGGTGGCGCGAACGGTGCGCGGATCCGTCTCGCGCCGCAGAAGGACTGGGCCGTCAACCAGCCGGAGCAACTGGCGAAGGTGCTGCAGGTACTGGAGGGCATCCGCAGCGAGTTCAACGCCGCACAGACGGGCGGCAAGAAGATTTCGCTGGCCGACCTGATCGTGCTGGCCGGTAGCGCCGGCGTCGAGAAGGCCGCCAGCGACGCGGGGCACCAGGTCACGGTGCCGTTCGCGCCGGGCCGCGCGGACGCCTCGCAGGATCAGACCGACGTGCCGTCCTTCGCTCCCCTCGAACCGGTCGCGGACGGTTTCCGCAACTACCAGAAGGCGCGGTACAGCGTGCCGGCCGAGGCCTTGCTGATCGACAAGGCGCAGTTGCTGACGCTGACGGCGCCGGAAATGACCGTCCTCGTGGGAGGCCTTCGCGTGCTGGGTGCCAATGTCGGCCAGAACCGGCACGGCGTCTTCACCAAGAAGCCGGGCACATTGACCAACGACTACTTCGTCAACCTGCTCGACATGGGCACCGAGTGGAAGAGCGTCTCGGACGCCCAGGAACAGTTCGAAGGCCGCGACCGCAAGACCGGCGAACCCAGGGGGACCGCCACCCGGGTCGATCTGGTCTTCGGTTCGAACGCGCAGCTGCGCGCCATCGCCGAGGTGTACGGTGGCTCGGACGCGCAGAAGAAGTTCGCCGAGGACTTCGTGGCTGCGTGGGCGAAGGTGATGAATCTCGACCGTTTCGACATCGCCTGAAGCAGGCGCCGGATGCTGCGCCGCCTGCTCGAGGAGCAGGCGGACCGCGCAGCGCGTCGGTGCATCGGCACTCGCGATACGGCCGACGCACCGACTTCTCGACAACGCCGAGCGCCTTCCGTACGGGCGCCATTTCTGCCTCATCCGCGCGACGCTTGCGCGTGCGCTCGGTCCTGCGGCCCTTGGTGAAGAACGTCGGATTGGTCTTGACGCTCGCGCCCGTCGTGGAGAACACGCCGCCCGGCAGGCTCACGATGCACCAGACGTCGCACTCGTCGAGCAGCGTTTCAGTCCTTCTGCGGAGCGATCAACGCCACGCTCGGAAAGTAGCCCCGGTAGCGCCGCACGTCACGCGTCAGGATGGCGCAACCGAGCACCGCGGCCTGCGCGCCAATGAAAAAATCGGCCAGCACGTTGCCCTTGCGACCACCGGCTCGGCGATATTTCACGAACGCCTTGCCGGCAAGGAACAAGGCCGGGCGCGGCAGCTCCCGAATTTCGAGCCCCATGCCGCCGATGGCCTCGTCGAGCGCTTCGACGGATTCGAAGGTCAACGACAACTCCGAGTAAATCACCGGATTGATGAACAGTTCGTGCACCTGCGACTGCGCGCGCAACTGGCGCACCGACCAGTCCGCCCAATCGGGATCGTCCTCGAGCACGTCGACGAGGACGTTGGTGTCGACCAGCAGCACGGGGCGGACCGTTCAGTCCGTCCCGCGCAACAACTTCATCAAGTCGTCGGTGCGCCACTTCACCTGCGCCGCGCCGCGTGCCGACTCGAAGCGATCACGCTTGCCGGTGGGTCGGTTGCCCCCGGCCTTGTTCACGACAATCTGGCCCTCGCGATTGACACCGAAGTCCACGCTGTCCCCCGGAGCGAGCCGCAGCGCG
>NZ_JACDCU010000552.1 GCF_013817365.1 Methylibium sp.
GCCGCGCATGGCGATCTGGCGCTGCGTGAACGGCAGTTTCTCGCCGGCGGCCACGCGGATCTGCATCTGCACGATGTCGATGCCTGTGACCAGTTCGGTAACCGGGTGCTCGACCTGCACCCGCGTGTTCATCTCGATGAAGAAGAACTCGCCGTCCTCGTAGAGGAACTCGAAGGTGCCGGCGCCGCGGTAGCCGATCTTCTTGCAGGCCGCCACGCAACGCTCGCCGATGCGCTCGATGATGCGGCGGGCGATGCCGGGCGCCGGTGCCTCCTCGATGATCTTCTGGTGCCGGCGTTGCATGGAGCAGTCGCGCTCGCCGAGCCAGACCGCGTTGCGGTGCGTGTCGGCCAGCACCTGGATCTCGATGTGTCGCGGGTTCTCGAGGAACTTCTCCATGTAGACCGCCGGGTTGCCGAAGGCCGCGCCCGCTTCGGAGCGGGTGGTCAGCACGGCATGGAGCAGCGCAGCTTCGGTGTGCACCACGCGCATGCCGCGCCCGCCGCCGCCGCCGGACGCCTTGATGATGACCGGGTAGCCGATCGCGCGCGCCTGGCGCGTGATCTCCTTCGGGTCGTCGGGCAGCGCGTTCTCCGAGCCGGGCACGCACGGCACGCCGGAGCGGATCATGGCCTGCTTGGCCGAGACCTTGTCGCCCATCGTGCGGATCGCCTCGGGCGTCGGGCCGATGAAGACGAAGCCGCTTTGCTGCACACGCTCGGCGAAGTCGGCGTTCTCCGACAGGAAACCGTAGCCCGGATGAATGGCCTCGGCGTCGGTCACCTCGGCGGCCGAGATGATGGCCGGCATGTTGAGGTAACTCAAGGCGGACGCCGCCGGGCCGATGCACACCGATTCGTCGGCCAGCTTGACGTACTTGGCGTCGCGGTCGGCCTCAGAATAGACGATGACGGCGCGCACGCCGAGTTCGCGGCAGGCCCGCTGAATGCGCAAGGCGATCTCGCCACGGTTGGCGATCAGGATTTTTTTGAACATCGAGGGCTTGGCCTTACTCGATGATGTAGAGCGGCTGGCCGAATTCGACCGCTTGGCCGTTCTGACACAGGATCTGGGTGACGGTGCCGGACTTGTCGGCCTCGATCTCGTTCATGATCTTCATCGCCTCGATGATGCAGATCGGCTCGCCTTCCTTGATCTCGCCGCCGATCTCGACGAAGGGCTTGGCCCCTGGGCTGGCCGAGCGGTAGTAGGTGCCGACCATCGGCGACTTGACGGTGTGGCCGCTTTCCACGGGCTCGGGGACCGGTGCCAGCGCGGCAGGCACGGCGGTGGAGGGCGAGGCTGCAGCCACCGCCGGCGCGGCCGGTGGCTGCACCGAAGGCGGCGCGCCCTTGACGATGCGGACCTTGCCGTCGGCTTCGGTGATCTCCAGTTCGGAGACATTGGACTCCGAGACCAGATCGATCAGCGTCTTGAGTTTGCGCAGGTCCATGAGCTTGCCTCTCCATCAGATATCTTGTGATTGAACAAAAGAAGCGCGAAGCGAGCGTCGGCTTTGCCGGCGGCTCGCCGCCGGTCAGGCGTGGGGGCCTTGTTCGAGCCGCTCGAGTGCAAAGTCCAGCGCCAGCCGGTAGCCGGCTGCGCCCAGGCCGACGATCACGCCTTCGGCCAGATCCGAGAAATACGATTGGCGGCGGAAGGCCTCGCGTCGGTACACGTTGGACAGGTGGACTTCGACGAAAGGAATGGCCACTGCAGCCAAGGCGTCGCGCAAGGCCACGCTGGTGTGCGTGCACGCCGCCGGGTTGATGAGAATGAAATCGCAGCCCTCGCTGCGCGCCGCTTGCACCCGGTCGACCAGCGCGCCCTCGTGGTTGCTCTGAAAGCTGTCGATCTGCGCGCCGGCTTTCTGGCCTCGCTCGAAAAGCATTGCATCAATCTCGGCCAGCGTCGTGCTGCCGTAAACCGCGGTTTCGCGGCTGCCGAGCAGGTTGAGATTGGGCCCATGAAGAACGAGGATGCGCATTCAGGTGTGTAGAGATGCCGGCAGATCGGCCGGCGAAGGGGCGACTTTACGCGCGAATGGAGCAGAAAGCGAGAATTGCGGCGTGAGCCGCTTCTAGCTGGGCTAAGCAGGCGCCGCGGCCCAGCGGGCAAGTTCTGCGTAACTCGTTTCGCCGAGTTTGCGCTGTGCAACCCGCCCTGCGACATCGAAAGCGACGCTGAACGGCAGGCCCCCGCGGTCATTGCCCAACTGGCGCACCAAGGCCGTGCCGTCGACACCGGCCAAGCCAATGGGGAAACCCAGGTTCATGCGGCCGAGGAACTCTCGCAC
>NZ_JACDCU010000187.1 GCF_013817365.1 Methylibium sp.
TCAGCGTCTCGTCGAGGTTGAGCGTGTCGGGCCGGATATCCACGAACACCGGCACCGCGCCGCGCAGCACGAAAGCGTTGGCGGTCGATGCGAAGGTGTACGAGGGCATGAGCACTTCATCGCCCGGCTGGAGATCGGTCAGGAGCGCGGCGAGCTCCAGGGCTGCGGTGCAGGAGTGGGTGAGCAGCGCCTTGGACACCGCGAGCAGCGCCTGAAGCCGTTCATGGCAGCGCTGGGTGAAAGGCCCGTCGCCGGCCAGCATGCCGTGGGCGTGCGCCTCGGCCATGTAGGCGAACTCGCGGCCGGTCAGGTGGGGGCGGTTGAAAGGGATCACGGGCCGATCTCCTCGAGGGCGAACGATGGCGGGTTCCGCAGGCCGCTGGTCAGATGCGCGCTGCGTGGCCCGTCTTCACAACCGGGCGAACTGCGAGCTCCGCCCTTCGCTGCGCCGGGCGGATTCGGCCCGGTAGATGCCGCCCGCCTCGCAATCCGACAGGACGACCGCTCCGGCGCCGATCACGCAGTCCGCGCCGATCTTCAGCTTGTCCTTGAGCGTGGCATTCGCGCCGATGAAGCAAGCCTCGCCAACGTGCACCGAACCGCACAGGACGACCGCGGGGGCGAGGTAGCAGTGGCTTTCGATCACCGTGTGATGCGAAACGCAGACGGCCGGGCCGATGAAGACGTTGTCGCCGATCGAGACGAAAGGGCCAATCGTGGCGTTCTCGCGAACGAGGCCGTTGTCGCCGAGCCGGGCGTTGGGTGCAATGGAGGCCGTCGGGTGCACATAGCTGGCCAGCCGATAACCGGCTTCCTTGGCGAGCAAGTACTTCTCCCTGCGCAAACGGTTGACGCGCGAATAGCCGATGCCGATGAACATCTCGTGCGTCGCGCAGGGAAATGCGCGAAGCGCCTCCTCCCACGCCAGCACCGGCCGGCCGCAGAATGCGTCCCCGGTGACGAAGGCCGCATCGACCGCGAACGCCTCCACCTCGTACTCGCTGCCGCTGCCGCTGCCGAAGTAGTGGTGCGCCAGTTCGGAGTAAGTACCGAGGCCGAAGACGACCAGGCGTTTCTTCATGGCTTTGCGTGCCTCAGGTAGTGCGCGGCCTGCGGGCCGCAGTTGAACATCAGGTCGAGCACCGAAACCCGGCGGCTGAACGGCCCCCAGAGCTGCGGGTAGTCGGCATAGCCCTCGTAGTCGAACCACTGCACGCCGATGCCGCGCTCGGCGAAGCGCCGCTCATCGAGATAAGCCCTGGCTGCCGGCCCTGACAGGTAGAGCGTCGCACCGGCCTGTTCGCACAGTGCCACCAGGCGCCCGGTCCGGTCGCCCTCGAGCACATAGTCGCAGGCGTCGGTGATGCGGGTGGCGATGCCGAGATAACCGCAGACAAGATCGATGAGCCGGCGGTTCAACACCGCGAGCTGCCGGTGGTCCTGCGCGAGATAGATGGGCTGCAGCACGGCGGCCACCTCGTCGAAATGACGCGCCCGCCGGTAGTTCGCCTCCAGGCTGCGCCAATGCTTGGGAGCCCAGGCGGTGCCTTCGATTTCGGCAGCCCGCACCGTCTGCCCCAGCAGGCCCTTGTTCTTCACCGGCACGGTCAGCCATTGCGGACCCTGCGGTGTCTTGATCAGGTTGCGGTTGCGCCAGTCGTGCTTGGTGTACTGCGCCTCGTCGTACACGATGAACTCGTCCACGGCGGCGATCAAATCGAAGTAGCCGCGCCAGGGCACGTAGTTCGACTGCAGGATCGCAAGCTTCTTCGTCATGGTGTTCGCCGACCGACACTCCTGCTGGGACCCCGATGCCGGGGACGGCCAGTATTCCAGGAAACGGCCTGCGATGATGCGGACCCGCTGCCTCCATGACCCCCGCCGTGACCGCTTCTGCTCCCCGTCCCGATCCAGCCCATCGCCCGGCACGGCTGCCGACCAGCCGCTTCGCAACGGTGCGTGGCCTGCGCTTGCACTTGCTGACGTGGGGCGGTTCGGGGCTGGTCACGCCGCAGCGTCCTGCCCTCGTCCTGGCGCACGGCTGGATGGACGTGGCCGCGTCGTTCCAGTTTCTCGTCGATGCCCTGCAGCAAGAGCGCCACATCATCGCCCTGGACTGGCGCGGCTTCGGCCTCACCGAGCCGCACGCCGGCACCGACACTTACTGGTTTCCCGACTACCTCGCCGACCTCGACGCCCTGCTCGACGAGCTTTCGCCCGACCAGTCCGTCGATCTGCTCGGCCACAGCATGGGTGCCAACGTGGCGATGCTCTATGCCGGCGTGCGGCCCGAGCGCGTGCGCCGGCTGGTCAACCTGGAAGGTTTCGGCCTGCCGAACGGCCCGGCCACACTGGCGCCGAAGCGCTACACGGCCTGGCTCGACGAGCTCAAGCAGCCCCAGCGCCTGCGCGACTACGCCAGCGTGGACGAAGTAGCAGAACGCCTGCGCCGCAACAACCCGCGCCTCACCGCCGAGCGGGCCGCGTGGCTCGCGCCGCACTGGTCGAGTCGGGACGAGGCGACCGGCCGCTGGGTCATTCAAGGCGACCCGGCTCACAAACGGGCCAACCCGGTGCTGTACCGCGCCGAGGAGGCACTGGCCTGCTGGGCGCGCATCGCAGCGCCCGTGCTGTGGGTCGAAGGCCGCCAGACCGACGTGGCCAAGTACTGGGGTGACCGCTATCCGCGCAGCGAATTCGAGGCGCGGCTGAAGGTCGTGCCCAGGGTCGAGCGGGTAATCCTCGAAGACGCAGGCCACATGCTGCACCACGATCAGCCCGAGCAACTGGCCGCTCACATCGATCGTTTTCTCGAAACGGCCTGAGGCCTTGCCTGCGAGGCCGAACGCGGCAGCCGTTGCGAAGCAAGGCACCCGCAAACTGAAACGTTGCCGTGTGACGTTCTGAGGCCGCCGCTTCGCCCTCGTCTGCAAGAGCCCATGAGAAAATCGTCGCTTCGCCCGGCCCACCCCCACGCCGGCACTCGAACACGAAGGATCGGTCATGGACATCGAACACATCAACGCCCTCGGCACGCAGCTCGACGATCTGCGCCAGCGCACCCAAGCGCTCCGGGGGTATCTTTGACTACGATGAAAAATCGCGCCGCCTGAGCGAGGTCAACGCCGCGCTCGAAGACCCGACGGTCTGGAACGATCCCAAGAACGCCCAGTCGCTGGGCCGCGAGAAGAAGTCGCTGGAGGCGGTGGTCGAGTCGATCGCCTCGCTGGAGCGCAACCTGTCCGACAACGCCGAGCTCTACGAGATGAGCAAGGAGGAGTCCGATGTCGATGGATTGAAGGCCATCGAGGCTGAAACCGCCGCGCTGGCCGCGCAGGTCGAGCAGCTCGAATTCCGGCGCATGTTCAACAACCCGGCCGACCCCATGCCCTGCTTCCTGGACATCCAGGCCGGCGCCGGCGGCACCGAGGCCTGCGATTGGGCGCAGATGCTCATGCGCCAGTACCTGCGCTATGCCGAGCGCAAGGACTTCAAGGTCGAGGTCATGGAAGAAACCGAGGGCGACGTGGCCGGCATCCGCTCAGCCACGCTCAAGATCGAGGGCGACTACGCCTTCGGCCACCTGCGCACCGAAACCGGCGTGCACCGCCTCGTGCGCAAGAGCCCGTTCGACTCGTCCGGCGGGCGTCACACGTCGTTCGCCAGCGTGTTCGTGTACCCCGAGGTCGACGACACGCTGGAGATCGAGATCAACCCCGCCGACGTGCGCACCGACACCTACCGCGCTTCCGGCGCCGGCGGCCAGCACATCAACAAGACCGACTCGGCGGTGCGGCTCACGCACATCCCGACCAACATCGTCGTGCAGTGCCAGAACGACCGCTCGCAGCACCGCAACCGGGACGAGGCTTGGCAGATGCTGCGCTCGCGCCTGTACGAGCACGAGATGCGCATCCGCATGGCCGCGCAGCAAAAGCTCGAAGACAGCAAGACCGACGTGGGCTGGGGGCACCAGATTCGCAGTTACGTGCTGGACCAGAGCCGCATCAAGGACCTGCGCACCAATGTGGAGATCTCGAACACGCAGAAGGTGCTGGATGGCGACCTGGATGCCTTCATCGAGGCCAGCTTGAAGCAGGGTGTTTGACCTGCGACGCCGCGTGTCACGCCGCGTAGAATGCGTGACACTCGGCGTCTGAGGAGCGACCATGAAAACCATGAACGTCAGGGAGCTGAGGCAGTCCACACCGCAGCTACAAGAGACGCTGGCGCGCGAAGGAGAAGTCCTTCTCGTGTCCAACGGCAAGCCCATCGCGCGGCTGCTTCCGGTCGAACCGAAGCAACGCCGCCCGAAACTTCCGTCTTTGAAGGCATTTCGGGAAACCATGCCGATGATGACGACGCCGGTCGAACAACTGATCCGCGAGGATCGCGATCGCCGTGGCAGCTGAGGCGCCGGGCAGTGGCTGCTACATCGACACCAGCGCGCTGGTCAAGCGCTACGTCCGCGAAGCGGGGAGCGACGCCTTCGACGAGTTTTGCGCGGGCTGCGAATTCGACATGCTGATCTGTCCCCTCGGCGGCACAGAGTTCGCGGGCGTCCTGCAACGGCGGGTGCGCGGCAAGCAGTTGACGCTGTCGCAGATGGGCGCGATACGCCAGCGCTTCCTATCCGATGTTTCCGCCGGGGGCTGGAGCCTGATCGAGTTCGGTGCCGACATCTTCTCCAAGGCAAGCGACTTGATCCTCCATCTCGGCGCGCCGCTGGCGACGCTCGACGCGCTGCACCTCGCATGCGCGCTTCAACACGGCGCCACGGATATCGCCACCGCCGATCGTCAACTCGCGACGGCTGCTCGCAAGGCCAAGCTGCGCGTCCATCTCTTCTGAAATCGAGCCACACCATGCGCGAAGGCACCGCCCCCATCGTCCGCCGCGAGGATTACCTCGCGCCGGCCTTCTGGATCCGGAGCGTCGACCTGACGTTCGACCTCGATCCGGCCAAGACGCTCGTCATCAACCGCATGGAGGTCGAGCGCAACGCCGACGTGCCGCCGCAGCCGCTGCGCCTGGACGGCGAAGATGTCAACCTGAGCCGCGTGCTGGCCAACGGCGAGAGCGTGTCGTTCAGGGTCGAAGGTCAATGCCTGGTCATCGACAACCCGCCTGAGGGCCGCTTCACGCTGGAGCTGCGCAGCACCTGCGCACCGGCGAAGAACACCCAGCTCTCGGGCCTGTACACCTCGGCCGGCGGCTTCTTCACGCAGTGCGAGGCGCAGGGCTTTCGGCGCATCACCTACTACCTGGATCGCCCGGACGTGATGGCGGTCTACAAGGTGACGCTCAAGGCGGACGCGAAGAAATACCCGGTGCTGCTTTCCAACGGCAACCTGCTCGAGCAGGGCCTGCTCGAAGGCGGCCGGCACTACGCGGTGTGGAGCGATCCCTTCCCCAAGCCGAGCTACCTGTTCGCGCTGGTCGCCGCCGACCTCGTGGCTCGCGAGCAGCGCATCCGCTCACGCTCCGGCAAGGACCACCTGCTGCAGGTTTACGTGCGCGCGGGGGATCTCGACAAGACCGAGCACGCGATGAACTCGCTCATCGCCTCGGTCGCCTGGGACGAGGCGCGCTTCGGCCTGCCGCTGGACCTGGAGCGCTTCATGATCGTCGCGGTCAGCGACTTCAACATGGGCGCGATGGAGAACAAGGGCCTCAACATCTTCAACACCAAGTTTGTGCTGGCCAACGCCGCCACGGCCACCGACACCGACTTCGCCTACATCGAGAGCGTGGTCGGCCACGAGTACTTCCACAACTGGACCGGCAACCGCGTGACCTGCCGCGACTGGTTCCAGCTCTCGCTCAAGGAAGGCCTCACGGTCTTTCGCGACCAGGAATTCTCGATGGACATGGCCGGCAGCGCCTCGGCCCGCGCGGTCAAGCGCATCGAGGACGTACGCACGCTGCGCCAGGTGCAGTTCCCGGAAGACGCCGGCCCGATGGCGCACCCGGTGCGCCCTGACGCCTACCAGGCCATCGACAACTTCTATACCGCCACCGTGTACGAAAAGGGTGCCGAGGTCGTGCGCATGATGCACACGCTGGTCGGACGCGAAGGATTCGCACGCGGCATGACGCTCTACTTCGAGCGGCACGACGGCCAGGCGGTCACATGCGACGACTTCGCGCAGGCCATCGCCGATGCCAACCCCGCCAGCATGCTGGCCGAGCGGCTCGACGCCTTCAAGCGCTGGTACGCGCAGGCCGGCACGCCGCGTCTCACCGCGCGCAGCCGCTACGACGCGCCGAGCCGCAGCTACACGCTCGAACTGCTGCAACACCCCGCCACCACGCCGGGGCAGACCGAGAAGCAGCCGTATGTGATCCCCGTGGCGATGGGCTTGGTGACGCAGGACGGCAGTGCGCTGCCGCTGCAGCTGGAAGGCGAGGCTGCACCCGTGCTCGACCCGACGACCGGCCAGCCGGCCGGGGAGCGAGTGCTCGTACTCGACAAGCCGCACGAGTACTACACCTTCGTCAATGTCGATGCCGAACCGGTGCCCTCGCTGTTGCGCGGCTTTTCGGCACCGGTGGTGCTGGAAGCGGGCCTGAGCGATGCGCAGCTGCTCATCCTCCTCGCCCACGACGGCGACCCGTTCAATCGCTGGGAGGCCGGCCAGAAGCTCGCCGCGAGCCGACTGCTGGCTGCTGCCCGCGACGGGGCCGAACTGACGCTCGATGCCGCGTTCACCGACGCCATGCGCGCCGTGCTGCGCCATCCCGATCTCGACCCCGCCTTCAAGGAACTCGTGCTCACGCTGCCGAGCGAAACGCAGCTCAGCGAGCAACTCGGGCAGGAGATCGACCCGCAAAGAATGCACGCCTTGCGCGAAGCCATGCGCCGCCAGCTCGCGCGTGCGCTGTACGACGACTGGGTCGCAGCCTTCGAGGCGCATCAGCCGGCCGGCGGCTATGTGCCGGACGCCGCGAGCAGCGGCCAGCGCGCACTCGCCAACCTCGCGCTGGCAATGCTGGTGCTCGATGCACAGACGAGCGGCGATGCGGTCTGGCCCGGCCGCGCCTACCAGCGCTTCAAGGACGCGTCGAACATGACCGACCGCTTCGGCGCCCTCGCCGCGCTGGTGCACGCTCATGCGGCGCTGGCCGAGCCCGCGCTGGAGCGCTTCCACGCCATGTTCAAGGGCGAGGCGCTGGTCATCGACAAGTGGTTCGCACTGCAGGCCAGCGCCAGCGAGCCGGTGAGCGAGCACGCGGGCAAGGTGTTCGCCCGCGCCAAGGCGCTGCTGCAGCATCCCGATTTCTCGCTGAAGAACCCCAACCGCGCGCGCAGCGTGCTGGCGGTGGTGTGCCTGTCCAACCCGGCGGCGTTCCACCGCCGCGATGCGGCGGGCTACGTGTTCTGGGCAGACCGCGTGATCGAGGTCGATGCCATCAACCCGCA
>NZ_JACDCU010000188.1 GCF_013817365.1 Methylibium sp.
CGCTCGCACAGCGGGTCCAGCCGAAGGTCCGCAAGGACCGATTGCCGACCCCTGCGGGGCCAGATCGATCACATCGTTCTTAGCCGATCGAACGCAACTTGGTATCAATCGTCGATCACATTGCGCGGCGCGAACAACATCGCCTCGGCGTCCTGACAACTCTGGCTGGCGATCGGCCGCTCGCTCAACTGCAGGGCGCGCAGGCTTTGGGCGATGGCGCCCTGGCCGAGTTCCAGCCGCGCGGCGTCGCGCCGTAAATGGTCGTCGAAGTGCTTTTGACGGAGCACGAAGTTCGAGACCAGCACGTGCCCTTCCTTGAGCGTGTAGTTGCGCAGCTTGAGCTGGCGATCGCGCACGCGTGCACGGTCGTCGCGCTCGCGGGAATCGCACACGAGACTGAGCACCGGCGCATCGGTCGGGCCGAGCGTGCAGCGCAGCTGGCGGCCCTCGCGATGAAAGGCGATCTCGGCCAGGCTCTTCGGAAAGCCGGCCAGATCGACACCGGCGTCGTAAGCAGCGCGGGTCGTGACCGGCAATTGCCACACGTAAGCGCTGAGCGCCTTGCCGGCGCCGCGAAACAGCGCGTCGAACGCCGGCGGAGCCCGGCCGCCGAAGGCGATGGGCAGTGCGATCGCGACTTCGTTGTACGCGCCGAGGTCGCTTTCGCGGTATTCGATGGCGGCCACCGTCAGCAGGCAGCGCCCCGGCGCCACTTCCACCGGCCGCATGCGCGCGTCCGGCAGCAGCCGGCGCGCTTCGGCGCTTGCTGCGGTGAAGACCGCCGTGATCGAGGAAAGCGCGGGGAAGAACAGCGGCACGCGCAGGCCGCCGGCCCAGGCCTGACGCATCACGTCGTCGAAGAAAGGAGTGCCTTGCATGCTGTTGCGGCGAGCAGCCTGCGTGCCCGGTCGAGCACAGGCTCGGCGTTGCCAGCGCATCGGTCGGATCAGTGTCGGGTGCTGGCAGTACTTGTGGGGCAGGGAACGCGGCTTGCCACTTGTTGTTGGCTGAAATTGCAAGCAGCGCACGAGGAGCAGCCGATGAACGACGACAAGCACTATCAACAACTGCGCCGGGACTACGAGCGCCAGCTCGACGATGACTACCGGAGCTGGCAGAGCCAGCGCGCCGGCTCGGGCCCCGAGCGCCCTCCGCCGGACGGCTCTGGCGAGAAGTCGAAGAAGCCCGAGAGCGCCGTGGAATCCTTCGGCCGCGCCATAGGCAGCGTGGTCACGGTGCCGGCCAGCCCGCAAGGGGCTGCCGGACTCGGAGACGATCCGTCGGCCGTGGGCGGCGTGCATTCGAGGCAAACCTCGTGAAGCGCGCCGGCAAGCCGCCGCCGCCTGCGGCCTCGCCTGACGCCGCAACGAGCGACCGGAAAGGGAAACGCCCCGACGCCGCCGAGTCGGTTGCCGGCGAAGAGGATCCGGGCAGCGCGCTGGAGCAATTCAGCGATCTGATGCATGACGCGCCCGCGCAAGGTGGTGAGGCGGACAATCCTGCGGCCGCTCAATCGCAGGGCACTGAGCCTCGGCGACGCCGCAGCGACGACGACGAACCCTTGCCCGAACCGGGGCCCGACCGGCCCGCCTGATGCCCGGCCGCGCCGGGCCGAAGCAACGCTTCGACTCCCGGCCTCGTAGTACGCTTCGAGGCTGAAAACAAGGAGCGTTTCATGAACAAGGTATACCCGGGCGCGGCTGCGGCGCTCGACGGCATCGTGCGCGACGGGCAATTGCTCGCGGTCGGCGGCTTCGGCCTGTGCGGCATTCCCGAGGCCTTGATCGAAGCGCTGCGCGACAGCGGCGCCAAGGATCTCACCGTGATCTCGAACAACGCCGGCATCGACGGCTTCGGCCTGGGCAAGCTGCTCGAAACGCGCCAGATCAGCAAGATGATCTCCAGCTACGTGGGCGAGAACAAGGAGTTCGAGCGCCAGTACCTGGCCGGCGAGCTCGAACTGGAGTTCACGCCGCAAGGCACGCTGGCGGAGAAGCTGCGGGCCGGCGGCGCCGGCATTCCGGCCTTCTTCACCCGCACCGGCGTGGGCACCATCGTGGCCGAAGGCAAGGAGACGAAAGATTTCGACGGCCACACCTACGTGATGGAACGCTCGCTCAACCCGGAGGTGTCGCTGGTCAAGGCCTTCAAGGCCGACAAGAGCGGCAACCTCGTGTTTCGCCGCACCGCGCGCAACTTCAACCCGGCCGCCGCGATGGCCGGCAAGATCACGGTGGTCGAAGTGGAGCAACTGGTCGAGGTGGGCGAGATCGACCCGGACGACGTGCACCTGCCGGGCATCTATGTGCACCGCATCGTCGTGAACGCGAGCCCCGAGAAGCGCATCGAGAAGCGCACGGTCACCGCAGCCGCGACCGCAACCACGACCGAGAAGAAGGGAGCCTGACCATGGCCTGGACGCAAGATCAGATGGCCGCCAAGGCCGCGGCCGAACTCAAGGACGGCTACTACGTCAACCTCGGCATCGGCATTCCCACTTTGGTGGCGAACTTCGTGCCGAAGAACATCGAGGTCTGGCTGCAGAGCGAGAACGGCATGCTGGGCATCGGCGCCTTCCCGACCGAAGGCGAGGTCGATGCCGATCTCATCAACGCCGGCAAGCAGACCGTGACCACCATCCCCGGCTCGAGCATCTTCGGCTCGCACGACAGCTTCGCGATGATCCGCGGGGGCAAGATCAACCTGTCGATCCTGGGCGCCATGCAGGTCAGCGAGAAGGGCGACCTCGCCAACTGGATGATCCCCGGCAAGATGATCAAGGGCATGGGCGGCGCGATGGACCTGGTGGCTGGCGTGCCGCGGGTGATCGTTGTGATGGAGCATGTGGCGCGCAAGAAGGACGGCACGACCGACCTCAAGATATTGCCGCAGTGCACCCTGCCGCTCACGGGCGTGGGCGTGGTCAACCGGATCATCACGGACCTGGCGGTGATGGACGTGACGCCCGAGGGCCTGAAGCTGGTCGAGCTGGCCGCCGGTGTGACGCGCGACGAGGTGCAGTCGAAGACGGGCGTGCCGCTGCATTGACGACGGATCGCGCGCGCTGTCCGGCGCGTTGGCAAAACAAGAGGGCGGCCCCGCGAGCCGCCCTTTTTTGTGCCTCGAGTACCTCAGCCCGGCGCTTCGCCGGCCACCCAGGCGCCGTCGACCAACAACTCGTGTGGTCGAAACTGAGACTTGTAGGCCATCTTCGGGCTCTCCTTGATCCAGTAGCCGAGGTAGACGCGCGGCAGCTTCAGCGCACGCGTCTGCTCGATCTGCCACAGCACGTTGTAGGTGCCGTAACTGGTGTCGGGCTCGGGCTCGTAGAAGGTGTAGACCGCCGAAAGGCCATCGCTCAGGATGTCGAGGATCGACACCATCTTGAGCGCGCCCAGGCCGCCATCCAGGCCCGGTGCACGGAACTCGACCAGCCGTGAATTTACGCGGCTTTGCAGCAGGAACTGCGTGTACTGGTCGATCGAGTCGTGATCCATCCCGCCGCCCGCGTGGCGGCCGGCCTGGTAGCGCAGGTAGAGCTGGTAGTGCTCGGGCACGAAGCCCAGCCTGAGCACGCGCGACTGCAGTCCCTGGTGCGCTTTCCATGCACGGCGCTGGCTGCGCGTGGGCGTGAAGCCGGCCACCGGCACGCGCAGCGGCACGCAGGCGCGGCAGCCGTCGCAATAGGGTCGGTAGGTGAACATGCCGCTGCGCCGAAAACCGCCCGCCACCAAGCCGGAATAGGCGTCCGCATGGATCAGGTGACTGGGCGTGGCGACCTGCGAGCGCGCCAGCCGGCCCGCGAGGTAGCTGCAGGGGTAGGGCGCCGTGGCATAGAACTGCAGCGACGCGAGCGGGAGTTCTTTCGGGTAGGTCACGGTCGGTGCAGGCGCAGCAGTGACTTGCGGTTCAACTCGAGGCCGGACTCGGCTTTGCAGGATACGGGCCGGTGTTCGTGGCGGCATTCGGGCCTGCTGGCAAGCCGAGATGCGTCCAGTGCGATCGATCATAGGACCAATCCTGCGGCGGTTTCTGGACAGTGGCTTGCGCGAGGTGCCGCTCGAATGCGTCGCGCGGGATCTCGCGGGCACCGAACGAGGCGAGGTGCTCGGTGCGCTGCTGGCAGTCGATCAGATCGATGCCGTGTGCCCGGCAAAAGGCGACCAGCGCCGCCAGCGCGATCTTCGAGGCGTCGGTGGCGTGCGAGAACATCGACTCGCCGAAGAACATGCGGCCCAGACTCACGCCGTACAGGCCGCCGAGCAACTCGCCGTCGCGCCAGGTTTCGAAGGAATGCACGGCGCCGAGCCGGTGCCAGGCGCTGTAGGCGGCCTGCAGCTCGGGCTGGATCCAGGTGCCGTGCTGGCCGGGGCGCGGGGTGCCGGCACAGCCCTCGATGACGCGCTCGAAGGCGCCGTCGATGCGCAACTCGCAGCCGGGGGATTCGATGAAACGGCGCAGCGTCTTGCGCAGCGAGTGCGAGAGCTTGAACGCCGCCACCGGCAGCACCATCCGCGGGTCGGGGCTCCACCACAACACCGGCTGGCCCTCGCTGTACCAGGGGAAGATGCCGCGCGCGTACGCTTCGGCGAGCCGCGCCGGCCCGAGATCGCCGCCCGCGGCCAAAAGGCCGGGCGCATCGCTCGAGGCCGGCAAGGCGCCGCCAGTGTCCGGCAGCGGCTGAAGGGGGCTGGCGAGCCAGGTGAGCATGGCTGCATTGTCGGCATCACGGCTTCGCCTTGCTCGGTTGGGATGAAGCCGTCGCGGACCGCCTTGGCGCTCCTGACGAGCTCGAGAGACGAAATCGCTCCACCCTGCTCGGTTCTCGTGTGGCCGCGTCCGTCGATGGGACAGGGCGGTTCCGTCAATCCAGCGTGAACAGCAGGGCGACGCCACCGACGTAGGCCACGAGCACTGCGAGCGAGTCGTACCCCATGCGCAGAAAGGTCCGGTCGCGGCGCTCGATCAGGCCGACCAGGAACAGCACCGAGACGACGATGCCGAGCAGTGCCGCCAACGCGGCGAAGTCGCCGACTTCGTTCAGCACCGGGCCGCCCCGGTAGAAGGCATCCACGACGAGCACCAGGCCGCCGTTGAACAGGTTGGTGCCGAAGATGTCGGACACCGCCATCACGTAGCGGCCTCGCCGCACCGACGCGATGACCGTGCTCACCTCGGGCAGCGAGGTCGAGATCGCCAACAACAAAAAACCGCCCAAACTCTGACCGAGACCGGTCTGCGCTGCGATCGCCTCGCCGGTCTTCGACAGCAAAAAGCCGGCGACGAGAATGACGGCGGCGCCGGCAGCGGTGCGAAGGGCGAGGGCACGCAGCGACCGCTTGCCGTCTTCGTGCGCTGCGTCGCTGCCCTGGCGCACCGGTGCGATTTCCGGCTCGGCGACCCATGAGTGCCGGCCTTGCGATTTCGAGGACTTCGTGATCAACCAGATCGACGCCACATAGACTGCGAACAGCACGATCGACCAAACGCCCACTCCGAACACTCCGTGGTCGCCTGAGATCACGGCGGCGGCGACGATGGCGAGTACCAGCGTGTTCAGCGCGATCTGCAGCAGGACGACCGGATCGGGTATCACCGAGGTCAGCGCGTCGCGGCCGATCACGGCGTCGGCCACCGCCAGGATCGCCACCTGCATCGCGACGCTGCCGAGCAGGTTGTTGACGGCAAGTTGCGCGTTGCCGGTGGCCGACGCCGTCACCGTCACGGCAACCTCCGGCAAAGACGTGATGCCGGCCAGCAACAGCAGGCCGACGGTCGCATGGCCGATCCCGGTCTTGCGTGCGATGGCGTCAGCGTAGCCGGCGATGCGCGTGCCGGCGAGCCACACCACGACGGCGGCGCCGGCGAATACCGCGGCGTGGATCCAAAGCGGCAGCTGTTCAAACATGGCTGGGGGGCGGCCGGCCGCGCCGCGTGGTAGCCGCTGTGCAGGCCGCGATCACCGCCGGTGAGTCGACGGCCATGCGCAGCTCAAGCAAGCGTATCCGCCCAGATGTTGTTCGCCCAGGACAGCGCGTAGCTCGCCTCCAGCGCCGAGCGTTCGGCCGACACGCCGCCGGACTGGGGGACCGCCTTGAAGGTCTTGTCGGCTCCAACGTACTCGTGGACGCTGGCGACGTGGATCACGCTGTCGTCGCCTACGAAGCTGTAGCAGGTGTTGGTGAGCATCGGCTGCGGGTCGACTTCGAGCCCGAGCAGTTGCGCGACGACCGCCGCGGCCGCCACCTTGCCGTGCGCATTGGCCATGTGGCCCGATTTGGGCATCGCCGGTGCGATCTGGATCGAGTCGCCCAGCACGTGGATGTCTTTCGCGGCGGTCGATTCGAAGCTGAGGTAGTCGACGTTGCACCAGCGCGCGTTGGAGTTGGCCAGCCCGGTCTGCACCGCGATGGCGCCGGCGCGCATGGGCGGCAGCACGTTGAGCACGTCGGCCTTCACTTCGTCGTGGATCTCGAACTTCACGGTGTTGGTCTTCGCATCGACCGCCACGGCCTTGTGCTGGCCGCGGAACTCGACCATGCCGGGGTAGAGCTCGCTCCAGGCCTTCTTGAAGAGGCCGCCCTTGGAGGTGACGTCGGGGTTGGCGTCGAGGATGAGCACCTTGGACTTCGGCTTGGCGCGCTTGAAATAAGCGGCCACCACGCTGGCCCGCTCGTAGGGCCCCGGCGGGCAGCGGTAGGGGGCTTCCGGCACGGTGATGGCGTAGGTGCCGCCGTCGGGCATGGCCTGGAGCTGCTTCCAGAGTGCCACCGTCTCCGGCCCCGCCTTCCAGGCCTGCAGGATGCGGCCACTGGCCTGAGCCGCTTGCAAGCCCTCCACCCGATCGAACATCAGCTCGATGCCGGGCGAGAGCACGAGCTTGTCGTAGCGCAGGGTCGAGCCGCCGGCCAGCGTGACGGTCTTCTTGGCCGGGTCGATGGCGGTGACGCGGTCCTGCGTTCGTTTCACGCCATGCCTGCCGGTCAGGCCGGCATAGGACGTGGTGATGTCGGCGAGTTGCTTGACGCCGCCCACCACGAGGTTGGAGATGGGGCAGGACACGAACGCCTCGTTCGGCTCGATCAACGTCACGTCGATGCTGTTGCCCGAGAGCAGCCGGATGTACTTGGCGGCCGTGGCGCCGCCGTAGCCGCCCCCCACCACCACCACCTTCGCGCTCGTCGGCGCGCTGGTGCGGCTGGTGGCGCAGCCGGCCAGCGTGCCGAGCGCGCCGGTCGCGGCAAGGGCCTGGATCAATTGACGTCTTTGCATGGCGGGCCCCTTATTTCTGCGCGGCGAAGTAGGCGGCGAGCGCGGTGATCTGCGCGTCGCTGTAGCCCTTGGCGATCTGGTGCATCACCGTCGCCGGGCGCTTGCCGTCGCGAAAGGCGCGCATCTGCTCGGCGGAGTAGGC
>NZ_JACDCU010000189.1 GCF_013817365.1 Methylibium sp.
GTCGCGGGTTCAGCGCACGCGCATTCGCTCGCTCGAGATCATCCAGAACAAGGCGCCCGAACGGCCATCGCTCGGCTCCGCCATCGTCGCCGACAGCTTGGGCGAGTTCCGAATCGACGTGTCCTCCATGCGGCAGCGTTTCCTGGAAGCCTTTCGTCTTCGCAGTGAGCATGCGGCTTCGATCGAGGCTGCGGCGCGCGCCTCCATCGCCGCTCGTCTTGTCGAGGAATACGGCAGCGCCCAGGCTGCGAGCGATGCGGTGTGGGCTCTTGCCCGCGAGAACGAGTGGTATCGCGAAGGCGAGCGCGCAGAGCGGTTCTTGCTGCGGCGTCCCGCGGCCACAGCGGCGCGAAACGAAGCAGCGCTGACGCTGACCGTTGCGTGGCACGGCGCGCCCATGGGCGATCTGTTTCACGACGGGTTCGAATGGCGCTGGTTGCCGATCGAGGGTGTCGCGCCCGCGCTGATCCGGCCGACGACGCCCGGAAAACTGCCGCCGTTCATCGTCTCCTTGTTGCCCGAGGGCTGGCTCGAGGCCGTTCTGAACGACCGTGACGAACGGGCGATGCTGCGGTCCGGCAAGCGGTACCTGTCCAACATCACCATGGTCGAGAACCCCAGCGAGCTCGTTGCGCTGTCGCAAGACGTGTTGCTGACAAGGCTCGGGCAGTACGCGGCCCACGGCATCTTCACCGGTGTTTACGGCGGCCCCGGCCGCAGCGACATCGAAGAGAGTTTCGAGCGCAATCTGGCGAAGATCGTCGCGCGGGCCGACACGCCGCGGCTGTCAGGTGTGCAGATCAAGGCGCCGATGCACTTGGCTGCGCACGGCGCACTGACGCCGAGCAGTGGAACGCCGTTCACCCACATCCTCAAGCCCGCGGGCACCGGCGGCTTCGAGGCCTTGCCCTTGATCGAATGGACGGCGCTCGCTTTGGGGCGGCAAGCCGGACTCGCGGTGCCCGCGACGGCGTTGGTCATGATGCCGGACGGTATGCCGCCCGCTCTGCTGGTCGAGCGCTTCGATATCCGCGAGGGCCTGGACGACGATCGCCTGCTCGCCATGGAGGATCTTTGCTCCGTGCTCGATCTGCCGCCCGAAGCCAAGTACAGCGGAACGATCGAGCGGGTCGCCCGCAGCCTGCGTGCTTTGTCCACAGCACCCGACGAGGACGTTCTGCTTCTTCTGAAGCGCGTTGTCTTCGCCTGGTTGATTGCCGACGGCGACATGCACCTCAAGAACATGGCGGTGCTGAAGGTCGCACAGCGAGCCGATAGAACCTTTATCTCCGTGCGCCTGGCGCCGCTCTATGACGCCGTGACCACTTGCGTCTTTCCGGGGCTGGCCCGTGACCGCATGGCTCTCAAGCTCAACGGCAAGGACGAACGGCTGCGCCGGGCCGATTTCCGTGCCTTGGCAAGCACGGCCGGCTTGCGAGCTGCCGATGCCGATGCGGCGATGGACGAGGTGGTCGATCGCCTGAGGACCGGCTTGCGGAGCGTTGCCCTGCCGGCGCTGCCTCGCATCGGGCAGGAGGGCGAACGGGTGCTTGCCAGGATGTTCGACCTGTGCCGGGAGCGCGTTGAGTCGTTCAACTGAAGCCTCCCGGTCGAAGGCGGCGCTGCGGATGGGGTGACAGCAAGCGATGATTCGATGGCGCACGCCGTGCCGTTTCGATTTTTCCTTGCCCGCCAATGCAATTACCCGCACCTGTTGACCTGACGCGCCTGCTCGGCGCGCTTGCCGCCGTAGCACTGCCGCTCCTCCTGTCCTTCGCAGCCGTGCCGGACACCGTGTTCTACAACCAGCTTGCCGCTTTCGCGGGTTGGGGTGTCTGGCTGCTCTGGCGGGGCGGGGGCTCATCGTCGAAGCTCGCGGCGCACAGGCCGGCGATGCTGGCTGCTTCGCTGGCCTTGGCGGTGTGCGCGTTCTTTGCCGTGCTGAGGGCCGGCATCGGCCAGGGCGCCGCGGCCCTCGCGCTGCTCTCGGCCATTGCCGTGCTGTGGTCCGGCGCGCGTGGCGGCTCGTCCGACACCCTGGCCATCGCCCGGGCCTGGTGGCTGGCCGGTGTGCTATGCACGGCCGTGGCGTTGCTGCAGTACTTTGCGCCCTCGCTGGCCGATGGCGGGCTCATTGCCAGGAACTCGACGCCGGGCCGCGCGGTCGGCAACCTGCGCCAGCCCAATCACCTGGCCACCGCGCTGCTGTGCGCGATGGTGATGACGGCGTGGCTGTGGCAGATCGGGCGGCTGCGGGCGCCATGGGCGGCGGCTTCGATCGCGGCGATGGTGTTGGCTGTTGCGCTGTCCGCCTCGCGCACCGGTGCATTGGCGCTGGGGGTGCTGCTGGCTTGGGCCGCGCTCGACCGAAGCCACCCGCGGGCGCTGCGCTGGACGCTGGCCGCCACGCCGCTGCTCTACCTCGCCTGCTGGGCCGCGCTGGCCGGCTATGCGTCGCTGCAGGAGGCGAGCTTTTACGCGAGCGAGCGGCTGGAGTCGAGCGGCGACATCAGCAGTTCGCGCTTCGCCATCTGGCGCAACGCGCTCGCGCTGATCGCACAGCAGCCGTGGGCGGGCGTGGGCTGGGGCAACTTCAACTTCGCCTGGACCTTCACGCCCTTCCCGGACCGGCCGGTCGCCTTCTTCGACCACACGCACAGCCTGCCGCTGCAGCTCGCCGTGGAGATTGGCGTGCCCGCGACGCTGGCCGTACTGGGTCTGCTGGGTTGGGCGCTGTGGCGTGCACGAGCTGCCTTGCGGACGCCGCCACCGTGTGCCGAGCCTTCGAACGTTGCTGCCGCCGCCGCCGCTCCCGCAACCACCATCATCACCAACGACGTCACTGCGGCGCGGCGTGGCTCGTCGCCGATCATCAGCGACGTTCCTTCCCCGCCGCCTTCCATCGCCCGTGCCGCACTCGCCATGCTGGCGGTGCTGGCGCTGCACAGCCTGCTCGAGTACCCGCTGTGGTACGCCTACTTTTTGCTGCCGGCCGCCTGGACGCTGGGCGCATTCCTGGGTGCCGCGCCACCGCGCGCTGATGCGTCGACAGCGAGGGGGCGCAATACGAACGCGTCGTCCCTGGTGCTGCGCGGCGCCGGGCTGCTCATGTTGCTGGGCGCCGCCTGGGCCGCCTGGGATCACCGCCGCGTCGAAGTGATCTTCGCCCCGCCGGCGGGGGCCGGCACGCTGGAAGCCCGCATCGCCAAGGGCCGGCAGAGCTGGCTGTTCGGCCACCACGCGGACTACGCGGCGGCCACCACACCGCCGGCGGAGCCATCGTTCGCGGCGTTCCGCCGGCCACTGCACATGCTGGTCGATACACGCCTGCTTATCGCCTACATCGAGGCGCTTCACGAGGCCGGCCGCGAAGCCGAGGCGCTGTACGCTGCGCAGCGTTTGCGCGAATTCCGACGTCCGGATGCGCAGGTCTTCTTCAAGGAGTGCACGTCGGGCAATCCTGCGCCGCCGTTTCAGTGCGAGACGGCGCCCGTCGCGCTTGGCTGGAGTGATTTGGAGCCTTGAAAGCAGTCAGTGTGGCAAAGTGAGCGTTACAGGCGCGTGAAGCAGCGCCGACCAACCCTGCGTTCCTCACATTGAGCCGACTTCACGGGAGTGGCAGATTGAAGTCGATGGTGACGAAGACCGCAAAGCCGTCTCGCTGCCCAGCGGTTCAGTCTGCCGGCCGGTTTGCAACAACGCGGCATGCTGCGCCGCATGAACAATCGGCGAACTGGCATGGGTTTCGGGGTTCTCTCCGACAGCTTCAGGCGGATACATGCACTATTCTGTTTTTGCCGATCAACCAACCGGCATGGAGGCACAGCAGATGTTCACTGTTGAACAGTTGAAGAAGCGCTCCGCGTCGCAAGCGCGAGTGAAGATTGCGCCCAAGGTGGTCGTCACGGCCAATACGGCTGAAAAAAAGCTAGAGGTCTCGCGGGTGGCCAAGCAGGTGATCCGGGAGCACCATGCCGTCCTGATAGCGCTGAAGAACCGGTAGGGGCAGATGCTCGATCTGGATTTCGTCATCACAGTGCATGACGAAATCATCCAGGAGCTCGGCGGTCTGCCGGGCTTTGCCGGTGGCGGCTATGGGGCCGTACAAGCGGCTCTCCAACGGGTCGCGTTTCACGCCGAGTATGCTGGCTTGGATGACGTGCTGGGTATCGCAGCGCTTTACGCTGAAGCCATCGCGCGGGGGCATGTCTTCAACGATGGCAACAAGCGTACCGGACTGACTTGCGCCCTTGCATACCTCGAGCAGCAAGGCATCCACGTTAAGAACGACCCTGTCCTGGAAGACCTTATGGTGGCCTTGGCAGTAGGCAACTTCCCCCGGGACGATTTTGCGTGGGCCCTCGGCGCACTGGCTGGCCTTCATCAGTACCCTCGCGAAGCGCCCGCAGAGGGGGACCTTTAGGCGGTCTCGGCCATCAGCACGATGTCTTCCATGATCCAGAGCGTGTCCGTCACGCATGGCGACAGGCGAGACCGGATCGATACATCCTTGTTTCGTTTCCCGGCTCGACGCTCAACCCGCTCGTCCCGATGATTCGGCAACATCGGCCCTGAACGACCCCGACTTGCCCCCGTGCTTTTCGATCAGCCGCACCCCGTCGATCACCATGCTCCGGTCCACCGCCTTGCACATGTCGTAGACGGTCAGCAGGCCGATCTGCACAGCCGTCAAGGCCTCCATCTCCACACCCGTCGGGCCCAAGGTCTCGGCGGTCACTCGGCACACGATGCGCGGCTGAGTCGCGTCGATATCGAACTCGGCTGCCACGCGGGTGAGCGGCAGCGGGTGGCACAGCGGGATGAGTTCGGCCGTGCGCTTGGCAGCCTGGATCGCCGCGATGCGAGCGATGCCGATCACGTCGCCCTTCTTGGCGTTGCCCTGGGCGATCAATTCCAGGGTCGCGGGCAGCATGCGGATCGAGCCTTCGGCAACCGCGATGCGGTGAGTGGCGGCCTTGGCTGACACATCGACCATGTGGGCCTGACCATGGGCGTCGAAATGAGTGAGCGCGGCTGGCGCGGCGGCGGGATCGGAAGGGGGGCTCATGGGGTGACAACAAGGGGTCGGCAACAAGGCGAAACACTGCTGCGGCATCATAGGCGCCCAAGGCGCAGGGCCGCGTGAACCGAACGCCATGCCGGTGATCACACGGCTTCTCGCCGGCCTTGCCCCCGCCCGCATCCGGTTGCTGCTCCGCCCTGATGGAAAACACCCTGCCACCCGCCGCTTCATCGCCGTCTGCACACGGCTTCCAATGGGCTTCGCGCTTGCGCGCCGCGGCCATTCACCTTGCGTTGAGCGCGCTGGTCGCGGCACTGGCCGCCTTGCTCGTCTTCGGACTCTGGTACCCCACGCCGTTCCGTGAGATCTCGGGCGGGCGCGAGCTGTTCTTCCTGGTCGTGGCGGTCGATGTGGTGCTGGGCCCGCTGATCACCTTTGCCGTGTTCGATCGCCGCAAGCCCGGGCGCGAGTTGCGTCGCGATCTCGCCATCGTCGTGCTGCTGCAGCTGGGCGCCCTCGGCTACGGGCTGCACACGGTGTTTCAGGCGCGGCCGGTCGTGGTGGCGCTTGAAGGCGACCGCCTGCGCGTGGTCACCGCGGTCGCCTTGCAAGAGGCCGATCTGTCCAAGGCGCCGCCCGAATGGCAGCACCTGCCGTGGCATGGCGTGCATGTGCTGGCCACGCGCCGTGCCAGCGGCGGCGAGCAGCTCGAGGCGATCGACATGGCGCTGCAGGGCATCGACGTCGGCATGCGCCCGGAGTTCTGGCTGCCGGCCAGCAGCACGGCTGCGGAGATGCGCGCGGGTGCAAGGCCGCTCGCCGCGCTCGCGGCGCGCTACCCGGCGCGCGCCGCCGAACTGCAGGAGTACGTGGCCGCCACCGGCCGCAGCGCCGAACAGCTGAAGTACCTGCCGCTCCTGGCGCGCCGCACCGACTGGGTGGCGCTGGTCGATGCACAGAGCGGCCGGATCGTCGGCCATGCGCCCTTCGATGGCTTCTAGCCTTCGGCACAGCAAACGCTCCGGGCCGCTCGGCCTGGCGCTGGCCTTGCTGCTCACCAGCGCCGGCCCCGGCCCGGTGTTCGTGCCGGCCGCACACGCGCAGGTGCCGGGCGACAACCGCAACGCCCTGCCTTCGCTCGGCGACAGCGTCTCGGCCGACGTGTCGGTGTCCGCCGAACGGCGCCTGGGCGACCGCATCATGCGTGACATCCGGCGCGATCCCGATTACCTCGACGATCCGGTGCTGCTCGACTATCTGCAGGAGATGTGGGCCGAACTGATCGATGCCTCGGCTGCGCGCGGCAACCTGCCGGCGGAGCTGAAGGAGCGTTTCGCGTGGGAGCTGTTCCTGGTGCGTGATCGCACCGTCAACGCGTTCGCGCTCCCGGGCGGTTATGTGGGCGTGCACCTGGGCCTGATCGCGATGACGGTCGCACCCGCCGAGCTGGCGTCGGTGCTGGCCCACGAGCTTTCTCATGTGACGCAGCGGCACATCGCGCGCAGCTTCGGCGCCGGCAAGCAGGCCACGCTGGTCGGCCTGGCCGGCCTCATATTGGGGGTGCTGGCGGCCAGCCGCAGCCCGGAGGCGGCCAACGCGTTGATCACCGGCGGGCAAGCGGTGTCGGCGCAAGGGCAGCTCAACTTCTCGCGCGACATGGAGCGCGAGGCCGACCGCGTCGGCTTCAACGTGCTCACCGGCGCTGGCTATGCGCCGGGCGGCATGGCGTCCATGTTCGAGAAACTCGCGCAGGCTTCGCGGCTCAACGACAGCCAGAACTTTCCGTACCTGCGCACTCACCCGCTCGGCAGCGAACGCATCGGCGAGGCGCGCTCGCGGCTTGGCGTGGAAGCGGGCGCGCCGGTGCCGCGCCCGCTGATGTATGCGCTCATGCAGGCACGTGCGCGCGTGCTGATGGACACGCGCGAAGCGGCGCTGCAACGCGTGCAGGAGTTCGGCAGCGCGCGCGCCGTGAGCGACGCGGCCACGCCGGCCGACAAGCTGGGCGCGCTGTACAGCGGCGCGCTGGCCTCGATCCTGCGCCGCGACTTCGGCCGCGCCGAGACGGCGTTGGCTCAGGCGCGGCCGCTGGTTGCCGACGATCCGGCGGCCGCCCGGGTGCTGGATCTGCTGGCTTTGCAGAACCTCATCGCGCGCGGCGATGCGGCCGGTGCCACCGCCGCGCTCGATGCGCTGCGGCGCCTGCCCGGGGCGGGCGACTCGCGCGCGCTGATGCTTGCACAGGCTCAGGCTGCCTTGCTGCCCGCCGCCACCGATGCCGAGCGGTCGGCGGCCGCCGGGCGGCTGCAGACGTGGGTGGCGGTCCGGCGCGACGACGCGCTGGCCTGGGGC
>NZ_JACDCU010000553.1 GCF_013817365.1 Methylibium sp.
CCCCATGACCCTGCCTTACCCCCTGATCAGCGCGCCCGCACTGGTCGACCGCCTGTCGGGCGACGACGCCGAGTGCCGGACCCTGCTGCTCGACTGTTCCTTCGATCTCGCCGATCCCGGCGCCGGCGAGCGGAGCTATCAGCAAGGGCATCTGCCCGGCGCCCACTACCTGCACCTCGACCACGACCTGGCAGATCACACACCGCCCGCCGACGGGCGCTTTCGCGGCCGGCATCCGCTGCCCACGCGCGAGGCCTTCGCCGCAACCCTGGGCCGCCTGGGCGTGACGCCCGCCATGGCCGTGGTGGCGTACGACCGCCAGGACGCGATCTTCGCGGCGCGCGCCTGGTGGATGCTGCGCTGGCTGGGCCACCGCGAAGTCGCGGTGCTCGACGGTGGTCTGCCCGCCTGGGTCGCGGCAGGCGGCGCGCTCGGCCAGGACGTGCCCCGGCCGCAGGCGGCTGCGCCCTATCCCATGGCCGCTTCGCTGGTGCCCGTCGTGGATGCCGGCTCGCTGCAGGCCGCACTGGGCCGGGTGCGGCTCATCGATGCGCGCGCCGCGGAGCGCTTCCGCGGCGACGCGGAGCCGCTCGACCCGGTGGCCGGCCACATTCCCGGCGCGCTCAACCGGCCTTTCAAGCACAACCTCGACGAGCACGGCCGTTTCCTCGGCCCCGAAGCGCTGCGCGCCGCGTTCGAGCCGCTGCTGGGCGGTCGAGCCGCCAGCGAAGTCGTGCACCAGTGCGGCTCCGGCGTCACCGCTTGCCACAACCTGCTGGCTATGGAAGCCGCCGGTCTGACCGGCTCGGTGCTCTATCCCGGTTCGTGGAGCGAGTGGTGCGCCGATCCGTCGCGGCCCGTGGCACGCGGTTGACGATTTCTGGCCGTGCGGCCGAGTGACCGCGGCGGCAAGTCGCGACACAACTCGTAGCTCCTGCGACAGGCATGAGTTTTGCTGTCCCTGGGCAGGCCGCATCGTTCTTTCCATGAGGACGCCCGCATGAGAACAAGTTGCATCCCGGCTCTCTTCGCCGCCCTGACCGCCGGCGCTTTCGCCCAGACCTCCGCCCCTGCGGCCGACACCGCATCCGCTCCCGAAGCCGCCCAGGGCGATGCCCCCTACAAGGTGGTCGATGGCTACAAGGTCGACCCGGCCACTCTGCAGGGCTTTCGCACTTGGCGCGCGGCCACCTGCGACCGCTGCCATGGTGCCGAGCAGGAAGGCTTGGTCGGTCCTTCGCTCATTGCGGGGATGCAGCGACTGAGCAAGGAAGATTTCGTCGACATCGTGGCCAACGGGCGCTTCGTGCGCGGCGTCATGCCGGCTTACAAGACCAACAAGGACGTGATGGCGCACATGGACGAGCTCTACGCTTACCTGAAAGGCCGCTCGGAGGGCGATATCACGCGCGCCAAGGTCGAGGCGATAGACAAGTAGCCGCTCGATCCGCGTTCGCTTGCCCTGGAAGCGGCAGGCCGCCTCGCTCGACGCGCTCGCTCCACAAACACTCGCGCACGACGAGGGCCGGGCTTACCCTCGAGCGATGCTGCGGCGAGTACCGGTGCTTGACCTGCATGCCGCCCTGCCGCACGCTGCGGATGTCGACAGACCGGCGAGGGCGTGCCGCCCCGCCGCATTCGATCCGGAGGGACGCCATGTACAAACGCATCCTCGTGCCGACCGACGGCAGCGACGTGACCGGCAAGGCGGTCACAACCGCCATCACGCTGGCGCAAGCGCTCGGCTCGCGCATTCGAACGCTCAGCGCCAAGGAGCCCTTCCCCTACAGCGCGATCAGCGAAATTCAGCCGATCGCACCGCAGGAGTACTTCGAGGCGCAGGAGCGCATCGCGCAGCAGCGGGTGCAGCAAGTGGTGGCGACTTGCGAAGCCGCCGGGCTGGCCTGCGACGCCGCCACGGTGGAAGCTTCGCACCCGTACGAAGCCATCATCGATCATGCCAAGCAGCACGGCTGCGACCTGATCGTCATGGCCTCGCACGGCCGCCGCGGCATGCGCGCGCTGCTGCTCGGCAGTGAGACGCAGAAGGTGCTGACGCACAGCAGCATCGCGGTACTGGTCGTGCGGTAGAAGCTCGCAGCGCCGCAGGCGGGTCCGGCGCGTCGGGCTCACGCGACGGCATTGGACCGGGTGACCCCGAACCGCCGCCACGGCGGGAGAGCGGGCGTCGTCTGGCACCGTTCAGGCTGGCGGCTGGGCGCGCTCGTCGAGCGACCCCAGCCCTTGCGCCGCGCCATCCCGGTGCAGCACCACAC
>NZ_JACDCU010000190.1 GCF_013817365.1 Methylibium sp.
GCTCGATGCGGCGCTGGTACTTGACCACCAACATCTCGAACGCCCGCACGTCGCCCAGTTTGACCCGCTCGATCAACAGGGCGTCGGCTTCGGTTTCGGGGGTCATGCTTCAGGCGCTCGGATCGGGCGAAGCGGGCGAGGTTGCCTGCGGGCGCGGCGAATATAGCGCACAGCGCAGCGCATGCCAGTGCGCTTGCAGCCCTGCACGCTGCAGCGGCAACCATTGCCGGCCGGGGCGCGCGACGGTGTCGGGCCCAACACGAAACTGCAGCAGCAGCCACGCGCCAAGGTCCATTGCCACAGTGAGATCGCCAGCCAACTCCGCCGAGCCGGCCGGCAGCGCGAGCCACCAGCGCTCGCCATCCCAGCGCAACGTCAAGCGGGACCGGCACCGAGCGCGCCACACGCAGTGAGCAGCGAGCGCAGCAACGCTCAGCCAGACCAGCCAACCGGCGGCATCACCTCGCTGCCACGCCCAGGCGACCGTCGCGGCGAGCACGCCGAAACACAAAGCCAGCAGAGCGGCAAACCATTGCCGCGAAGGTGCTGCGCTCACGCTCACGGCCGGCGCCGCACGCATGGCCGGGGCAGATCAGGGGTCGAGGCGATCCGCCTCAAGCGCGCTTGAATACCAGCGTGCCGTTGGTGCCGCCGAAGCCGAAGTTGTTCTTCGCGGCGTGTTCGATCTTCATCTCGCGCGCGGTGTTGGCGCAGTAGTCCAGGTCGCACTCGGGGTCCTGGTTGAAGATGTTGATCGTCGGCGGGGAAACCTGGTGATGCAACGCAAGCGCGGTGAACACTGCCTCGATGCCGCCGGCGCCGCCGAGCAGGTGGCCGGTCATCGACTTGGTCGAATTCACCACCACCTTCTTTGCGTGCTCGCCGAAGGCCAGCTTGATGGCATTGGTTTCGTTGAGGTCGCCCAGCGGCGTCGAAGTGCCATGAGCATTGAGGTACTGCACCTGGTCGGCGTTGATGCCGGCATTGCGCAGCGCCGCCTTCATGGCCCGCTTGGGGCCGTCGACGTTGGGCGCGGTCATGTGGAAAGCGTCCGCTCCCATGCCGAAGCCGATCAGCTCGGCGTAGATCTTGGCGCCGCGGGCCCTTGCATGCTCGTACTCCTCGAGCACCATGACGCCGGCGCCTTCGCCAAGAACGAAACCGTCGCGGTCCTTGTCCCAGGGTCGCGATGCCGTGGCCGGATCGTCGTTGCGCGTGGAAAGGGCCCGCGCTGCGGCAAAGCCGCCGATGCCCAGCGGCGAGACAGTCGATTCGGCACCGCCAGCGATCATCACGTCGGCATCGCCATACTCGATCATGCGCGCCGACTGGCCGATGCAGTGCAGCCCGGTGGTGCAGGCGGTGACGATCGCCAGGTTGGGCCCGGTGAAGCCACACTCGATCGAGAGGTGGCCGGAGATCATGTTGATGATCGAGGCCGGCACGAAGAAAGGCGACACGCGTCGCGGGCCGCGTTCCGTGAGCTCCTTGTGGGTCTCTTCGATCATCGGCAGCCCGCCGATGCCCGAGCCGACCAAGCAGCCGATGCGTTCGGCCTGCTCCTCGCTGAGAGCCTGGCCGGTCGGCAGGCCCGCATCCCTGACTGCCTGCAGCGACGCTGCCAGGCCGTAGTGGATGAAGGTGTCCATGTGCCGCGCATCCTTGGCCGGGATGTAATCCTCGATCCGGAAGCCCTTGACCTCACCGGCGAAACGGCAGGACAAACCCGATGCATCGAACTTGGTGACGGTGGCGATCCCGGGGCGGCCGGCCACGAGGTTGGCCCAGGACTCGTCCACTGTGTTGCCCACGGGAGTGACAAGACCGAGACCGGTCACGACGACGCGACGACGGCTCATGCGTTGAAGTTTCTTGCTTGCTGCTGCCGCGGCCTTCAGGCCTTGGCGTGGGATTTGGCGTAATCGATCGCGAGCTGGACAGTCGTGATCTTCTCGGCTTCTTCGTCGGGGATCTCGATGCCGAACTCGTCTTCGAGGGCCATGACCAGCTCGACGGTATCCAGGGAATCCGCGCCCAGGTCGGCGACGAAGGCCTTTTCGGTGGTGACTTCGCCCTCGGCCACGCCGAGTTGTTCGGCGATGATCTTCTTGACGCGTGCTTCTATGTCGCTCATGACTCCTCCAAGGAGAGTTTGCAAAAACAGCCGGTGATTCTAGTGGCTGCAGGGTGTCGGGGCCGAGACGCCCGACTGCCCGCTCGCCGGGCTGCCGGACAGCTGCCTCGCGGCTTCAATTCATGAACATGCCGCCGTTGACGTGCAGTTCGCAACCGGTGATGTAGGCAGCCTGCGGCGAGGCGAGAAACGCCACCGCGTCGGCGATCTCCTGTGGCTGGCCGAGCCGGCCGAGCGGAATCTGCGCGAGAAGCGCGGCCTTGTGCGCCTCGGGCAGGGCCTCGGTCATGTCGGTGGCGACGAAGCCCGGCGCCACGCAGTTCACGGTGATGCCGCGGCTGCCGAGTTCGCGTGCCAGCGAGCGCGTCATGCCGGCTACGCCCGCCTTCGCTGCGGCGTAGTTAGCTTGGCCCGCGTTGCCGCTGGCACCGACCACGGAAGTGATGTTGACGATGCGCCCGGAGCGCTGCTTCATCATCGGCCGGATGACGGCGCGGCTGGCGCGAAACACTGCCTTGAGGTTGGTGTCGAGCACAGCGTCCCAGTCGTCGTCCTTCATGCGCATGGAAAGCTGATCGCGGGTGATGCCGGCGTTGTTGACCAGCACGTGCAGCCCGCCGTCCTGCTTGACGATCGCGTCCACGGTCGCTTCGAGCGCGGCGCCGTCGGTGACGTCGAGCACCAGACCGCGGCCGCCCTGCGCCTGCAGCGCCTCACCGATGCTCGCGGCGCCCGCCTCGCTGGTCGCCGTGCCGATGACCCTGAAGCCGCCCGCCGCCAGGGTTGTGGCGATGGCTCGGCCGATGCCGCGGCTCGCGCCGGTGACGAGGGCGATCCGAACGGGGAGGTCAGTGACGCTCATGCCAGCACTTCCCGGGTTTGGGCCAGGCTCGCGGGATCGCCGATGTTGGCCGCCAGCAGTTCGGCATCGATGCGCTTGACCAGGCCCGAGAGCACGCGGCCTGGCCCGCATTCGACGACATGCGTCGCGCCGCGCAACTTGAGCGCCAGCACCAGTTCGACCCAGCGCACGGGGCCGAAGGCCTGGCGGTAAAGCGCGTCGCGAATCGCTGCGGCGTCGGTCTCCACCGCCACGTCGATGTTGTTCAGCACCGGGATTGCCGGCGTCGCCAGGGGCGTGTCGGCCAGGCGCTCGCGCAGGCGTTCGGCGGCGGGTTCCATGAGGCTGGAATGAAAAGGGGCAGACACCGACAAAGGCAGTGCACGCTTGGCGCCCGCTGCCTTGGCCAACTCGCAAGCCTTGTCCACACCGCTCTTGCTGCCGGAGATCACGGTCTGCTTCGGATCGTTGTAGTTGGCCGCCTCGACAGCCTCGTGCGTCAGCACCGCGGCTTCGGCACAGACTGCGCGCACCGCATCGGCCTCGAGGCCCAGGATCGCCGCCATTGCACCGGCGCCGACGGGCACCGCCTCCTGCATCGCCTGCGCTCGAAAGCGCACCAGGGGCACGGCGTCGGCCAGGCTCAGCACGCCGGCCGCCACCAGCGCGCTGTACTCGCCGAGCGAATGACCGGCGACGAAAGCCGGCTCGCGACCTGTTTCAGCCAGCCAGGCGCGGTAGCAGGCCACGCTGGCCGCGAGCATCACCGGCTGCGTGTTCGTGGTGAGATCGAGCGCTTCCTTGGGACCCTGCCGGATGAGCCCGGCAAGATCGGACCCCAGCGCCTGCGAGGCCTCGGCCAGCGTGTCGCGAACGACCGGATGATCGCCCCAGGCATCGAGCATGCCCACGCTCTGTGAGCCCTGGCCGGGAAAAACGAATGCGAAGACGGACATCCGGAACTGTTTCTCGTCGTTGTTCTTGGGAGTGGCGGACTACGGTCGCGAGGGCTCGACCGCTAAAGATCGAGCAGCACGGCGCCCCATGTGAAGCCGCCACCCACGCCTTCAAGCATCACCGTATCGCCGCGGCGGATCTGGCCGCCGCGCACTGCGTGGTCTAGTGCGAGCGGAATCGAGGCGGCCGAAGTGTTGCCGTGCTCATCGACCGTGACCACCAGCTTGTCCAGCGGCAGCTTGAGCTTTTTCGCCGTGCTTTGCATGATGCGGATGTTGGCCTGGTGCGGGATCAGCCAGTCGATGTCGCTGTCTTGTCGGCCGGCCTTGACGAGCACCGAACGAGCCACGCTCTCGAGCACGCCGACCGCCAGCTTGAAGACCGCTTGGCCGTCCATCTTGAGCAGCGGATCGCCGAGTACTTTTCCGCCCTGCACCGTGCCGGGCGTGCACAGGATGCCGGCATGGCTGCCATCGGCGTGCAGTTCGCTGGCCAGGATGCCGGGCGTGTCGCTCGTCTCGAGCACCACCGCACCGGCGCCGTCACCGAACAGCACGCAGGTGCCGCGGTCGTTGAAGTCGAGGATGCGCGAGAACACTTCCGCGCCGATCACCAACGCCTTGCTCGCAGCGCCGGTGCGGATCATGGAATCGGCGACCGCCAGCGCATACACGAAGCCGGAGCACACCGCCTGCACGTCGAAGGCCGGGCAGCCGGCAGCGCCGAGCTTGGCCTGCAGCAGGCAGGCGGTCGACGGGAAGATCATGTCGGGCGTGGAGGTCGCGACGATGATCAGATCGATGTCGGCCGCCTCGCGGCCCGCGGCTTCGAGCGCGTGGCGCGCAGCGTGCAAGGCCAGGTCGCTGGAAGTGACGTCAGGTGCCGCGAAGTGGCGGGCACGGATGCCGGTGCGCTCGACGATCCACTGGTCGGAGGTCTCGACGCCACGCTCGGCCAACTCGGCAGCGAGCTGCGCGTTGCTCACGCGCCGGGGCGGCAGATAGCTGCCGGTGCCGGTGATGCGCGAATGGCGCGGCAGCGAGGGAGAAGTCGGAGTCATGCGGCTTGCGCGACCGGACCGGTCTGGGGCTGCGGCTCGACCGGCATGGCCTGCAGCGTCTCGAGGATGCGGTCGTGGACGCGGTCCAGCAACCGGTTGCGCGCCGCATCATATGCCCGGTTGAGCGCCTGCTCGAAGGCGAACGCATCGGCTGAACCGTGGCTTTTGAAGACCAGCCCGCGCAGGCCGAGCAACGCCGCACCGTTGTAACGGCGGTGATCCACTCTTTTCTTGAAGTGGTTGAGCACCGGCAGCGCGATCAGCGCTGCGAGCTTGCTGTACCAGTTGCGGGTGAACTCCTGCCGGATGAAACTCGACAGCATCGACGCCAGCCCTTCGGCCGTCTTCAAGGCCACATTGCCGACGAAACCATCGCACACCACGATGTCGGCCTTGCCAGTGAAGATGTCGTTGCCCTCGACGTTGCCGATGAAATTGACGTGGCCTCCGGCTGCGGCGTCACGCAACAGTTCGCCGGCCCGCTTGATGGTTTCGCTGCCCTTGATGGCCTCTTCACCGATGTTGAGCAAACCCACGCTAGGGTTCGGCTTGCCTTCCACGGCAGCCACCAGCGCACTGCCCATCACCGCGAACTGCAGCAGGTGTTCGGCGCTGCAATCGACGTTGGCGCCGAGGTCGAGCACCGTTGTGTGGCCGTCGAGCTGGTTGGGCATGACCGTGGCGATCGCCGGCCGGTCGATGCCCTCCAGCGTCTTGAGCACATAGCGAGCGACCGCCATCAACGCGCCGGTGTTGCCCGCCGACACGCAGGCATGCGCCGCAGCCACGCCCTCCACCGGCTTGACCTGAGTGATGGCCACACGCAAGGACGAATCGCGCTTGCGACGCAGCGCGACTTCGATCGAGTCGTCCATTGCGACGACCTCGCTGGCTGCCACCAGCGTGCAGCGCGGCCAAGCCGCAGCGGGCGCCAGCGCTTCCGTACGGCCCACCAGCAGCAACTCGGCTTGCGGATGAGCGTCGAGAAAAGCGCGACAAGCCGGCAGCGTGACACTCACGCCGTGATCGCCACCCATGCAATCGACGGCGAGGCGTACCGCACCGGACAAGGGAGGGGATGACTGTGGGGGATTCATTGCAGCAAAGACGGAATCACGACCACAACGCTAAGCGCTCAACGAGGCGACGGCAAGTGGCCGCCGCGCACGGAGCAAGCCTATTGACGAGATCGCAAACCGCCGGCCAGCCGCTCGAAACGCGTGAACAGGACCGGCTTCAGCAAGCGCCGGGCCGGGCCGACTCAGGCATCCGCCTTGGTCTTGAGCACCTTGCGACCACGGTAAAAGCCCGTCGGGCTGATGTGGTGGCGCAGATGGTTTTCGCCGGTGGTCGGCTCAATGGCCGTGCCGGGGGTATGCAGCGCGTTGTGCGAGCGGTGCATGCCACGTTTGGACGGCGACTTCTTGTTCTGTTGAACGGCCATGAAGGGCTCCTGGGTCAGGTGGCGCCCCTGAGGGCGCTGCCGCAGCTTGCCGGTGATCGGAAGACGGCGACGGTATCAATGCCGAACCGAGGTCCAGCGATATCCGCGCTGAGACCTGAGCGGTCGAGCGCGGAAAAGCCCGAAAGTGTATCACCCAGCCTGTCGCTACCGAGCTTGACCGCAAGGTACGGCCACGCCGTCCCTTGCGCGTTTGCCGAGGAAGGAGCGGGACAAAAGCACCATGCGCTCTCGTGCTGTCAATGCTTGTCGCCGGACTCCTTGAGTGCCTGCAAGACGGCGAAAGGATGGGGCGGCTCAGCCTGGCCATCGGGCAACACGGACTCGCCGGGCAGCGGGAGCGGCTGCGGGCACGCCTCATGGCGCGGCACCAGCGGCAGCGCAAGCAGAAGTTCGTCTTCGACGAGTTCGCGCAGGTCGAGCCACCGGTTCAGGGCCAGCACGTCGTCGTCGCTGTCCGCGTCCAGTGCGGCGGCCTGATCCTCGCCGGGCACGAAGCGCAGCGCCCGGTCGATCTCGAGCGCGGCGACAACCGGCCCAAGGCAGCGCTGGCATTCGAGTTCCAGGCAAGCCCTGCCCTGCAAGTGCAGCCAGATCTCGGCCGGTGCCCCGACGCGAGCCCGACGCTCGCCGCGCACCGACCAGGTCACGGCATCGTCGGCCTTCGGAAGCGAGTCGGCATGGGCGCTCGCGGCAAGTCGCGGCAGCGACGCCAGCGGCCAGCTTCCGTCAAGGCTCGCGCCTTGCTCGGCCAAGGCAGCAACATCGAGCCGCAGCGGATCGAATTCACGCGATTTCATCGGATCGCAGTTTATGGCCGGCCCCGACAATGCCGCCATGAATGCCCTTTTGTCCACTCCCCGGTTGATCCTGGGTTCGACCTCGCGCTATCGCCGCGAACTGCTCGAGCGT
>NZ_JACDCU010000191.1 GCF_013817365.1 Methylibium sp.
GTTAATCGAGCAGCCGAATTTCGTGCAGATGTCCTCGAATGTGAGTTCCTCGTCTTGGTTTGCCTCGAAGAACTCGCGCACGCGAGACTGCAGGCTGTTGGGGATGCGGGTTCTCATGTTGTCTCCCAGCACGCGATCCGAGCCAGCGACCGGGCCCACGTCGGCGAACGGGGTGTGTAGCCGTCCCGGTAGCCGCGCTGCCATTCGGATTGGGGTGCGTCGCCGAGGTCGCGGACAACGCCGCTGCGGCGGTCCTGGAACGCCTGGTGCTCGCCAGCGTTGAAACCGGATTCGTAGTTCATGCCGCTTCCCTCCCGATACGCTTCGTCGGCATCAGGTCCGACAGGTTGGTGATCTGCGTTTTCGGCAGCATCGAGCCATTGACTGCGATCTGCTTGGCCTTGCTCGGGTCGCCGATCAGCGCGGGAGGCTGGGTCGGTTTGCCGGCAAGCGCGTTCTCTGCTTCGTGGACGCCGACCAGCCTTGCGGGGTAGGTGAAGTCCGGCCGGGCGGCGTAAGCGCGGTACGTTTGGCAGAACACCCGCTGCACGTGCGGCAGTTCGTCGTGCGTGGAGCGGCACAACTTCGGCCAGCCGCCGATGTCTTCGATAGCGGCATGGATCGCAGGGTCATCGAAGCACACGGACGTGTAGGCGCCGACACGCTGCATGGCGTCGAGGGCCTTGCCCCAAGCGATCAGGCTGCGGTCGGTCTGGGTGCCCTGCATGGCCCTGATGAGGTCGGCAGGCTTGGGCATGAACTGCCCGCTCTCGGGGTTCTGCACCGCCTGCTCGAAAGCCTTCTCGACCTGCTCGATGTCGAAGCGCTCCAGACTGCGCCACCACAGGAGCTGCGCGCCCTCGCTGATGCTTTTGCCGTACAGCTCGCTCATGGCGGTCAAGGACATGGCAAACCGCTTGTAGTCGTCACGCTGCATGTGCTTCTCCGAACAGTTTTGCTTCGAGGTTCGCGGCGCTTTGGGCTGTGGCGGCGCCTGCCGTGGACAGTCCAGGCGGGCCGGTGACGCGGTAAGCCTTCGGCTCGTAAATCGTCCGGTGCCCGGACTCGACAGCGTTGCGCAGCAAGGCGGCGATGTCGTGGCCGTTTTGCTTGAAGCCGGCGAGTTTGGCGATGACGCCCTTCTCAGCCGCTTCCGTGAACGGCACTGAGCGCATCGCCTTGCGCATCAGGACAAAGTCCTTCCACTCCTGCGGAGGAAGCCATTCGGGGGCTTCGACTTGGCGCTTGCGCTTAGAAGAACCGATAGGTTCTTCCTCTTCTCTTATCTTCTCTGTATCTTTATCTGGCGTTTGATTGCGTTCGGTCTGCGTTCGGTTGCGTTCGGCCGCGTTCGGTAGCGTTTGGTTTTCTGCTTTTCGTGCTTCTCGCCACACTTTTGACCGCTCTGCAGCCCCGTCTTCGCGTGCAACCTGCCTGTTTTCCCATCCCTTGACCCGGTCGCCGTCGAGAACCCGGCCTTGCATCGCATCAACGATTGCAGCGACATCAGCCGTTTCGAGGTCGAGTGCGCTCGCAACATCCTCGCAACTGAACGATTGCGTTCGGCCGCGTTCGGTTGCGTTCGATGCCGTGACGAGCATGTGCAGATACACCGCCATCACGTCACCGATGCGCTGGCCGCTGGCCTTTGAAATGGTTCTCCACTTCGGATCGGTCGGCATGTCGTGCCACAAACGAAGCCATTGATTCGCCACGATCAGCCCCCCGCCACCCGATAAGCCTTCACCCTCGACCCACCATCCGTGGTCACCCACTTGTCCAGCACGTTCACGCCGGCCCGCCTGAACTCGCCGCATCGCTGCGACAGAGAAAACAGACCGACGCGCTGCGCAGCCTCCAGCGGCGTAAGCCATCCACGTTTGAGCGCTTTGAGTAGTGCGGATTTCTTGTTCTGTTTCATGCGTAATCCTTTAGGGGAAATTAGTTGTGGCCGCTATTGCCGAGGCCGCGAGCAGCAGCGCACGCTCAATCGCATACGTCGTGCTCGCCTCTGCTTGCCGCACCAGCATGCGCACAGCGACATCGAGGGCTTCACGGCTCGCCTCGGCGCGCAGCGCGGTGATGTCGGCGTCCGTCATCATCTTCATGCGACGCTCCTGAGCGACGCGGCGGGCTGCAGCAGTCGCTCGATGCGGTCCTGCCGGCGCTGGCTCTCGCGGTGCGCCTCAAGGTTCTGGCGCAGCAGTTCGGCGAGTTCGTCCTTCGGCTCGATGGGCGCCGGCTGGGCGTAACTGAGTTCGTGGGAGAGTTGCTGCATCCCGACGTGGCAGCCCTTGTCGCGCGCCAGGCGTAACAGCAGCATCAATTCGTTGGGGCTGAGTTTTTCGTTTCGCTCCGGGTTCAAGCAAGCGAGCAGATGGCGTTGCGCGGCCTCGACCCCCTTTGTCGGCCACAAGGCCACACCGGCAGACTTGCTGCCGCCGCAGGCCCTGACGCACTCGATCAATGCGTCGTTGATTGATTCGTAAGGCACGAACGCCTCCTCGGTTGCCTCTCGCTGCATCCTGTCTCTCCCAATTTCGATGGAGGCGCCGGTGCTTTGCCGACCCCTTCCAAACGTGTCCACATTCTTTGGACGCCTGTGCGAGATCGGGCGCCAACAATGAAACCGTGCAAAACATCACGAACGAACGAAACGCGGCGACGCTCTTGGAGCAGTTCGCCTTCTTGCTCAATCTGCTGAAGCCGCAGGCCGTCGAGCCCGCGCCTGATGATTTCGAGCGCACTCAACCGGTCTACTTCGACCGCAGGGAGGTCGGTGATGCGTGATACCGAATGGGCGACATACGCCGTCTGCAGGCTGGTGGAGCGCATGGCGCTGCTGCTGGCCTTGGGGATCAAGCTGTGATGCAGGCCGGACATTCAGGCGGGCTGCTCTGCGGCAACGGCCGGCGCACCTTCGGTGCCGATCAGATCGGGCCAGATGCCGCGCCACGTTTTCTGGCACAGATGCCACCGCCTGAGTTCGCCGTTCGTGGCCAACTCAAGACGCACAGCCTCGGCCGGATTCATGTCCCGCCGTCCAGTGAGGCACTGGTACAGGTAGGCGTCGTTCGAGTCGTGAGCGGCGGCCAATTCGCGGCGCCGTTCGGGGGTGATTCCATTGCTCATCGTGAGCATCGTAGCGATTCGCTAGCTACGCGTCAAGCGATTCGCTCCGTACTTACATTTAGCGATGCGCTAGACAATCACGGAATGGAGACCGGCGACCAACGGCGCAAGCGGAAGTTGGCGGATTTGTGCGCCGAGCACGGCCTGGCCGAAGTCGCATCGAAGGCCGGCGCGAGCATTGCCTACCTCGATCAGATACTCAAAGGACGGCTACTGCCGGCCAAGAAGGACGGCTCGCGCTCCCCGCGAAGCCTTGGCGATGCTGTGGCCCGGACCATCGAGGAAAGGTTCGGCTTGGGGCTGGGATGGTTCGACGCCGACGAAACGACAAAGGCCAAGCCAAGGGCAGCACCGCCGTCGCCGCCACCCGGTTTCACCGACCGGCTCGAAGTCTCGCCTAGCGATTGGGCGATTCTTCAGGATGTCAAAGACGCGGTGCCGGCGGACGAACTAGCCGACATCCGCCGCCGCGCCATTGAGTTTCGAGCTCGTGTTAACCGCGCGGTGCAGGAGCGGATGGCCCAGGCGCGGACTCCGACTGAAAAGCCTCTCAGCACCGGGGAGTTGATCGCCAAGAATGGCGGATCATCTGATCGGTTGCGTGCGCGCGAGATGGCTGAAGCCGGGGCGCTCCCGTTCGTTGAACGCAGGCGCCCAGGCATACAGCAGTCCGGTGGGGTAGCGGGCATCAAGAACAAGGGCCGCCGTAGTTCAGACAAGAACAAGAAGCAGGGGCAAGGATGACAAACCACACGCTTCTATCATCGAGTCTTTCTGGTGAGGTTGTTCAGTTGTGCCGTGAGCTGTTGGATCGCGCACAGGCGGGTGACATCACCGGCTTGGGTGTTGTCGTGATACTCCCGAGAGGCCGCTACGTCGTCGATTGCTGCGGCAGCGCAAAACGCGACCCGACGTTTACGCGCGGCGCCCTCGCCTCGCTTGACGATTGCCTGCGGGAGATGGTGCACAGGAGGCGCGACGCCAACACCACCTTAATGTGATGCGCTGACAAGCGAGGAATTCCACCCGAAGGCCCCCCTTCCCCGCTGCTGCAGGGTTGAGAGGGTTCCACCACCCGTGACGGGTTCGTCGTATGCGCAGGCCGTGGTTCCCCTCCTGCGTCCCTCGGCATCGACGTTAGGCCAGCCGACCAGCTCACATGCGGGGTAGTTGCCCCGGTGCCTTGCGGCGGTGTCTGGCTGGCGGTTTCTTTCCGAGCGGCCCCACTTGTGGCCCCTGCTGTCGCGCGGAGTGCGGCCAGGAACGACAAAGCCCTCAAGGCCTGGCTGTCCCGAGGCGCAATCTCGGTCCCTTTCGGGTGACAGCCAGAGCTTGAGGGCTCGGTTGCATTGTGCCTTCGATTGCGCCGATGGCAAGCGCATTGCACTCTGGGGCCGGCACTTCCATGCGATGTCGAAGGCAGACCGGGCCGCGCTCGGCGGGCTTTTTGCGTCGGTGTTTTCCCTAGGTACGCGACTTTCCTAGCGAATCGCTTGACCTGTTGCTAGCGAATCGCTATAGTAACTCATCGAACAACCCGCCGCCCGCTCACCGAGCACCGCGGCACCGATGGGAGAAATCAGCAATGAGCGCAGCCACCCTCATCCGCGCCGCCCGCAAGGCAAGCGCACGCCGGTTCGCACCTGATCCAGAGCCACTAACCGGCTTCGATGCACTCGACGCCATCGAGCCCGCCCAGCGCGCCATCGAACTGATCCGCAGCGCGCCGGACCTGACCGACGAGCAGGCGCAGGGTTTGGCTGGTGCGCTGGCCTACCGGCTCGAACTGATGGACAAGTCGGGCCGTTACGCCGCCCTCGACGCAGCGCTGCACAAGCTCGACGAACTGCACGAGCTGCTGGGTGCTGTGCAGGCACTCGACGCGACGGACTACGCGGAGCTCGACGCTGACATGGCGGCTGATCTGCGTGGGAGGTCGGCATGAGCGGCGCTCACACGCCGGCGCCTTGGTTCATCGAGGCAGACAACGGCCTTGCTGCTAGCTACCACCTTCGCCGAGCCGTCATCACAAGTGCAGAGCATGAGGCCAATGCCCGCCTTATCGCCGCCGCGCCGGAGATGTTGGCTGCGCTCGTTCAAGCCCGCAAGGTGCTGGCCGTTGCGATCCAGGCGAACTGGGAAGACTCCACTGACGAAGACGTTGCCGAGCACATCACGGTGAAGCAGATGGACGCAGCCATCACCAAGGCAGGGGGTGCGCTATGAACGCCATTCCCGACTTCGGCGACACCCTCCCGGGTGTGTACGACACCGACCACGAGTGCCTGTCGCTCACCACGCGCCGGGTCACGCCGATGGATCGGCCGGCGGATCGCCAGCGCGCCAGGGTCAACAAGCCTTTCGCCTGCGGTATGGCCGTCTATCTCGCGGCCTACGCGGCAGTGGTTTTGTGGGTGTTCGCATGAAGCGCGCCCTCATCGTCGCGGCCGCGGTCATCGCCGTGTACGCAGCGGCCCTCTTGTTCGTCGCTGCGGGAGTAGGCATATGAGCCGCGTCCCTGCGTGCCTGTGCGATGCCTGCGAGGGTGGGCGCAAGGCGTGTCCATCGCCAGAGTCGTGTGTGCTGCCGGAGAACGAGGCCGTGCCGTTCTTTCGTGGGCCGGACGGCATCGTGGCGCTGGGCAGCGTTGCTGCGGCGGTGTTCGTGGTGGTGATGGAGGTCGGCTGCTGGATGCCGGGCGGCTGCTCATGACCTACCACCGCGACCGGGACGAGTTGACGTTGCGCTACGCCCGCACGCTGCGCGAGGCCGAGCGCAACCAATACGACTGGATTTACTGCGCGCACAAGGCCAAGCCGTTCAACCCTTGGCCCTGGCTGTGTGCGGCTGCAGTGATTGCGCTGCTGTGGGTGGCTGCATGAACACCCTGCGCGACCACCTCACCGCCATCCGCAAGGCATGGCACGCCGCGCTGGATGCGCACCACAGGTCGCTCGACGCCGCGCGCAAGCGAAGGAAGCACGGGCCGCCGAAGGCGATTCTTTGATGCGCGAGTTCCTGGCCGTTTACCGGCTCTACCGACAACACCACTCACGGGCTTACGCACCGCGCATGGCGAGAGACATCGCGCTGCGCGGGCTGCCTTTCTAACCAAGGAGACGAAATGAGCAAGATTGCACCAGCCTTCGTGAAGGCAAAACGAGCATTCAGCCCAGCGCTGAAAACATCGACCAATCCGCATTTCAAGAGCAAGTACGCCGACCTGGGTATGTGCTTGGAGGCGGTGAACGACGCCCTTCTCGAAAACGGGATCGCCGTCTATCAGGAAACCTTCGAGGACATCTCCGGCGTGACGGTGGAAACCGTGTTCCTACATGAGTCAGGCGATTCCCTGCGGGCCGGCAAGCTGCACGTCCCCGCCAGCAAACAGGACGCGCAGGGCTACGGCTCGGCGTTGAGTTACGCGCGCCGCTACTCCCTCATGGCCGCGTGCGGGATCGCGCCCGAGGACGACGACGGCAACGCCTCGAAGATGCCGACCATTGACAGGACGATGGTCATGAAGGTGCGCAACAAGATTCAGGAACACATCGTCAACGACCGTGAACTCGGCGTGGCTCAGGAATGGGACTACGCGCGAGGCGTCGGAGAAGAGTTTCAGTCTGCGGTTTGGAGCGGCCTGACCACTCCAGAGCGCGAATACATCCGTTCAGCCAACAACCGGAAGGCAGCATGAGCAAATACGAAACCAAAGATGGAACCGGTAGCCTGTTCAAGAACGAGAACAAGGCATCCGACAAGCACCCGGACTACTCCGGCACCGCGATGATCGACGGCGTCGAGATGTTCATGGACGCTTGGCTGAAGACCGCCGAGAGCGGGCGAAAGTGGATGTCGTTCAGCTTCAAGCCTAAGCAAAAACAGTCGGCTCCTGCGGCACGGCCGGCGCCTCAGCGTGAGCCCGCATCGCGCGGCGCCACCGGCTGGGATGACATGCCAGAAGACATTCCTTTTTAGGAAGGCAAGGCAGAGTCATGACCACTACCGCCCAGCAGTTATCCGGCGCGCTGATCGCTGATCCGATATGGCCCGTGCGCAAAGAGGCAGCCGCGATGCTGCTCGCGCAGGCCGCAGAGATCGAGCGACTGCAGAAGTGCCTGCGCTGGCAGGACGACAGGGACGGCCGCATTGGCACGCACGGGCCGGGGTGCCACACATGGGGGCCGAATCACTATGACTGCGCCGTGCGCGAGGTTGATCGGCTCACGAAAG
>NZ_JACDCU010000192.1 GCF_013817365.1 Methylibium sp.
TGGCGCTCCACGTGCCCGTGCCGCCGGTACAGGAAGTCGAGCACCTGCTTGCGACAGTGCACGTAGCCGGCGTCTTCGGCCAGCGCAACGCGGTCGCGGGGCCGGGCCAGATCGACGCGCAGCACCTCACCGATGGTGGCGGCCGGGCCGTTGGTCATCATGACGATGCGGTCGCTGAGCAGGACCGCCTCGTCCACGTCGTGGGTGACCATCACCACCGTGCTGCGGGTGCGCGCCACGATCTTGAGCAGCTCGTCCTGCAGATAGGCGCGGGTCAGGGCGTCGAGCGCACCGAAGGGCTCGTCCATCAACAGCACCTTGGGTTCCATCGCCAGCGCGCGGGCGATGCCCACGCGCTGCTTCATGCCGCCCGAGATCTCGTGCGGCCGCTTGGCGCTCGCGTGGCCCATGCCGACGAGCTCAAGCGCGGCGGCGGTGCGGGACTTCAACTGCGCACCGTTCTCGCGCGCGCCGAACACACGCTCGACGCCGAGGTGCACGTTCTCGAAGCAGCTCAGCCAGGGCAGCAGCGAATGGTTCTGGAACACCACCGCGCGCTCCGGGCTGGGAGCGGCGATCTCGCGGTTGTCGCAGAACAAGGCCCCGCCGGTTGGCGTGAGCAGCCCGGCGAGCAGGTTGAGCAGGGTCGACTTTCCGCAACCGGAGTGTCCGATCAAGGTGACGAACTCGCCGCGCTCGACCTGCAGGTCGATGCCCTGCAGCGCATGAAAGCGGCCCTTGCGGGTGGCGAACACCATCTCCGCTTTTTGTACTTCGATGAAATGATTCATGACAGTCCCTTCAGTCGTCGTAGCTGAAACGCCGCGCCACCAGCATCAGCGCTTGCTCGAGCAGCAGTCCGACGATGCCGATGACGAAGATCGCGATCAGGATGTGGGCCACGTTGAGGTTGTTCCACTCGTCCCAGACCCAGAATCCGATGCCCACGCCGCCGGTCAGCATCTCGGCCGCCACGATCACCAGCCAGGCGGTGCCCACCGACAACCGCACGCCGGTCAGCATGTAGGGCAGCACGGCAGGGAACAAGATGCGCGTGATCACCTTCCACTCGCTGAGGTTGAGGACCCGCGCGACGTTCAGGTAGTCCTGCGGCACGCGCTGCACGCCGACTGCCGTGTTGATGACCATTGGCCAGATCGAGCAGATGAAGATCGTCCAGATCGCCGCCGGGTTGGCGCTCTTGAACACCAGCAGGCCGATCGGCAGCCAGGCCAGCGGCGAGACCGGCCTGAGCAGGCTGATCAGAGGCGAGACCATGTGGTTAAAGACAGCGAAGCGGCCGATCATGAAGCCGGCCGGGATGCCGACCAGCGCCGCCAGGCCGAAGCCCATGCCCACGCGCTCCAACGAAAACAGCACGTTCCAGCCGATGCCCTGGTCGTTCGGACCGTTGTCGTAGAAGGGGTCGCTGAACAGCACGGCGGCGGCTTGCCAGGTCGCCGCCGGTGTCGGAAAGGCGCTGCCTTCCTTCATCGTCAGCAGCGCCCAGATGCCGATCAGCAGCGCGGTGCCGATCACCGGCGGCAGCACGCGCAGCGCCAGGCCGCGCCAGTCGAAGGGCTCACGGTCCGTACGGACTGCCGGCGGTGCCGCGGCGGCGGCGAGTTGGGGAAGCGCAGCCGCCTTGGTGCGCGCTGCAGCAGGACCCTGAGCCGGGGCGCAGGTGGAGGGGTTGTGGAACACGGCACTGACCATCTCGTGCTCCTTGCTCAGACCTTGGCTTTGAAACCGTCGGCGTAAGCCTTCGGGTTCTTGCCGTCCCAGACGATCCCGTCGAGCAGCTTGCTGCTGCGCATCGCGTCGGTGGGCACGCTGATCTTCAGGGCGCCCGCCGCTTCCTTGTAGAGCGCGATCTGGTTGATCTGCTGCGCCACCGCCAGATAGTCAGGGTGTTCCTTGAGCAGACCCCAGCGCTTGTGCTGGGTCAGGAACCACATGCCGTCGCTGAGGTAGGGAAAGTTCACCGCGCCGTCGTTGAAGAACTTCATGTGGTTCGGGTCGTCCCAGCTCTTGCCCATGCCGTTCTGGTAGCGCCCGAGGATGCGCTGGTTGATCGCGTCCACGCCGGTGTTGATGTAGGACTTCTGCGCCACCGTCTCGGCCATCTTGACCTTGTTCTGCAGGCTCGCATCGATCCACCGGCCAGCCTCCAGGATGGCCATCATCACGGCACGGCAGGTGTTCGGATGGTTCTTGACGAACTCGCCGGTGGTGCCCAGCGTCTTCTCCGGGTGGTCGCGCCAGATGTCTTGCGTGGTGATCGCGGTGACGCCGATGCCGTCGACGATCGCGCGGTGGCCCCACGGCTCGCCGACGCAAAAACCATCCATGTTGCCCACGCGCATGTTGGCCACCATCTGCGGCGGCGGCACGGTGATGACCTTGGCGTCCTTGAACGGATCGATGCCCGATGCGGCCAGCCAGTAGTACAGCCACATCGCGTGCGTGCCGGTGGGAAAGGTGCCCGCGAAGGTGTATTCGCGCTTGTCTTTCGCCATCTGATTGGCGAGCGACGGTCCGTCGACCGCACCCTTGTCGGCCAATGCCTTCGACAGCGTGATCGCCTGGCCGTTGTTGTTCAGGCTCATCAGCACGGCCATGTCCTTCTTCGGCCCGCCGAGGCCCAGGTGCACGCCGTAGATCAGACCGTAGAGCACGTGCGCCATGTCGAGCTCGCCGTTGACGAGCTTGTCGCGCACGCCAGCCCAGGAGGCTTCCTTGGTGGGGACGATCTTCACGCCGTACTTCTTGTCGAAGCCGAGCACCGAGGCCATCACCACGGAGGCGCAGTCGGTCAGCGGGATGAAGCCGATGCGCACTTCCTCCTTCTCGGGCTTGTCCGAGCCGGCGGCCCACACTGCTGTGGAGAGGCCGGGCAGGCTGGCGCCGGCGGCGGCCTTCAGGACGGTGCGGCGGCGGAGCAGGCCGCGGGGATCAGTGGGGGCGAGAGGGTGGTTCGGCATGGCAGTACGCAATCTCGAAAAAAAGTAGGCAAAGAAAAAGGCGCCGTCACGGGCCCACGCCAAAAGCGCAGGACAGTGAAGACGCCATCGTCTGGTGCGGCGCGCGCTCGTTGCGCACCGCGACGGGGATCGCCGTTGATCCCCGGCCACTCTTTCGCAAGGCGCGTGCCAATGCGACCGTTCGGCGATGCCTTTGCGACGCGGCACGAAGCTGCCCGGGCGTGACGCACGCTCGAAGACCTGTGCCGCAAAGATCGCGGCTCCCCAGCTGCCTGTGTCACCAATAGTTGCTGCGGCCCGCAGCGCGGACGAGTTCAGGCCAGCATGTCGGCCACGTCGAGCAGGCGCTGCGCCACTTCGCCCAAACGCAGGCCGCGGTCCATTGCGCTGCGGCGCAGCCGCGCGTAGGCCTCGTCCTCGCTCAGCCCCTGGCGCGACATCAGCAGGCCCTTCGCCCGCTCGATGAGCTTGCGATCGCTGAGTTGAATGCGTGCGTCAGCGAGTTCGCGGCGCAGCACCTGCTCGTGCCGAAAGCGCGCCATCGCCACATCGAGCACCGGTTTAATGCGCTCCGGCGCCAGACCGGCCACCACATAGGCGCTGACGCCGGCCGCGATGGCGTCGCCGACGCGGCTGGTGTCGGCGTCGTCGGTGAACAGGACGATGGCACGTCGCTGGTCGCGGGTGGACATCACCACGTGCTCGAGCGTGTCGCGCGACTCGCTTTGCGCGTCGACGATGATCATGTCGGGCTGGATTTGCGCAATGCGCTCCGGCAGGAAACCATCCGCCGGCAGCACCGCGACGATGTTGTGGCCGCTCGCCAGAAGGCCGATGCGCAGGCTGCGCGAGCGTTCTGCCTCGTCGAGCGCGGCGGCGTCCGGTGATCCGGGGTGGAGCGTCGCCGGAGCGACGACGATGATGCGCAGCGACTCGGGAGGCGTCATCCCGCAGCCGGTGCAAGGAGCGCGCCAGCGTTTGCCGGCGGCATGAAAAAAGCCCGCGCGCAGCGGGCTTTGCGGGCGGCGGATCTGGCCGCTCAGAGCCGGTCTTCGGCGCTGAAAGTGCGGCGCAGCCAGGCGATCGGGCGCAGATTGCCGAACATCGACTCGGGGGCGCCGTGCTCGCGATCGACGAGCAGGGCGCGTTCGGCGAGCGATTCGAGGAACTGCACCACCGCGCTGCGCGCCAGCCCGCTTTCGTGCATGAGTTGCGGCACCGACACATAGCGCTGCGACATCTGGTGCAGCATGCGGCGATAGGCGGTTCGGTGGAACGGCGCCGACAGATCCGGCCAAGCGCAGAGCTTGTACTGTTTCATGGTCCCAACGTGTGGTGCGCGGCTTGACCGCCGCTTGAGTTCAGGGTAGCGAAGCCCTGCGACATGTCCAAGTCGGGCAGGCCCGCGGTTCGTGAAATTCACCACAATTGATTGGCCGCAGTGCAAGTCTGCGCAGACGCAAGGCGGGCTTTCGGGCTGTGAATGCCTAGCTGGCAGGCGACGAGCGGCCGCTCACTACACTGCCCGCATGCTGATCCTCGGCTTCGAATCCTCATGCGATGAAACCGGCGTGGCTTTGGTCGAAACCAGCGCCGCCGCGACACCGCGCCTGCTGTCGCACGCGCTGCACAGCCAGGTGGCGATGCATGCTGCCTTCGGCGGCGTCGTGCCCGAGCTGGCCTCGCGCGATCACATCCGCCGCGCTCTGCCCTTGACGCGGCAGGTGCTGACCGAGGCCGGACGGGATCTCGCCGACATCGACGTGGTGGCCTACACCCGCGGGCCGGGCCTGGCCGGGGCGTTGCTCGTGGGCAGTGCGGTTGCCTGCGCGCTGGCTGCGGCGCTGGGCAAGCCGGTGCTCGGTGTGCATCACCTGGAGGGGCATCTGCTTTCGCCCTTTCTCTCGGCCGACCCGCCGGTGTTTCCGTTCGTCGCGTTGCTGGTCTCGGGTGGCCACACGCAACTCATGCGCGTGGGCGGCGTTGGCGAGTACTGCCTGCTCGGCGAGACCATCGACGACGCGGCCGGCGAGGCCTTCGACAAGTCGGCCAAGCTGCTCGGCCTGGGCTATCCCGGCGGTCCCGCGCTCGCGCGCCTGGCCGAGTTCGGCGATGCCGGCGCCCATGCGCTGCCGCGGCCGCTCCTGCACAGCGGCAACCTCGACTTCTCCTTCGCCGGCCTCAAGACCGCCGTGCGCACCCGGGCCTTGAAGCTGGCCGACAGCCCCTGCGATCAGTGGAAGGCCGACCTCGCCGCAGCCACGCAGGCGGCCATCGTCGAAGTACTGGTGAAGAAATCGCTGGCTGCCTTGAAGGCGACCGGGCTGGAGCGGCTGGTGGTCGCCGGCGGTGTGGGCGCCAACGCCCTGCTGCGCGAGCAGCTCGATGCCGCCTGCGCCGGGCGCGGCTTGCGCGTCCACTACCCCGAGTTAGCACTGTGCACCGACAACGGCGCGATGATCGCCCTGGCTGCCGCCATGCGGCTCGACGCCGGCATCGAAGCCGCGCGCTGCGACTACGTCTTCGACGTACAGCCCCGCTGGCCGCTCGCGACGGTGGGCACGGTCGTGGCTTGAGAAGAAAAAGAGCAGCTTCCCGCCGCGCAGCCGCGCGAATCCCTGCCAGCGGCTCCACGGCGCTGCCGCGAGAGCCGCTCCGCAGGGCCAGCCCCTATAATCCCCCCCTTCTGCGCCTGCGAGCAGGCTCGGAAAACAAGCACGGCATGGGTCGGTTTCACCCGTGACCGCAAGTGGAAACCGAAACCGCGGCACGCCATTCCTTTTTGCGAACGCCAGCGGTTTCATCGCAATCAGGAAACGAAAAATGGCCCTCGCCAACACCGCAGAGATCGTTCAGTCCAATGCCCGCGGTCCCGCGGACACCGGCTCTCCCGAAGTTCAAGTGGCGCTGCTCACCGCGCGCATCAACGAACTGACCCCTCACTTCAAGACCCACGCCAAGGACCACCACGGGCGCCGGGGCCTGCTTCGCATGGTGAGCCGCCGCCGCAAGCTGCTCGACTATCTGAAGGCCAAGGACGCCGATCGCTACACGGCGTTGATCCAGAAGCTAGGCCTGCGCAAGTAGGCAGGCATGTTGCGGGAAGAGCCTGTCTGGGATGTCCAGCGCAGGCTCTTGTCGTTTCGGCTGAGCGAAAGCAAGGGGGAGCGAGCAGCGGCTGCGATGTGTCATTCCAAAGGGGCTGGTTTGCAGCTCCGCTGGAATGGCATCCGGCTCGAAGGCTGCCGCTCCCGGTGACAGGCGCGACCCACGGCGCCCGACGCATCCAGGAGACACCATGAGCATCTTCAACAAGATCACCAAGACCTTCCAGTGGGGCCAGCACCAGGTCACCATGGAAACCGGCGAAATCGCCCGCCAGTCGGGCGGCGCGGTGCTGGTCGACATCGACGACACCGTGGTGCTCGCCACCGTGGTGGCCGCCAAGAACACCAAGCTGGGCCAGGACTTCTTCCCGCTGACGGTGGATTACATCGAGAAGACCTACGCCGCCGGCAAGATTCCCGGCAGCTTCTTCAAGCGCGAAGGCCGCCCGAGCGAGCTCGAGACGCTGACCTCGCGCCTGATCGACCGGCCGGTGCGTCCGCTGTTCCCCGAGGGCTTCTACAACGAGGTGCAGATCGTCGTGCACGTGCTCTCGCTCAACCCCGAGGTGCAGGCCGACATCGTCGCGCTGATCGCGTCGAGCGCCGCGCTGTCCATCTCTGGCATCCCGTTCAACGGCCCGATCGGCGCCGCACGAGTGGGCTATATCAACGGCGAGTACGTGCTCAACCCCAGCAAGACGCAGATGACTGAATCCAAGTTGGATCTCATCGTCGCCGGCACCGAAGCCGCCGTGCTGATGGTGGAGTCCGAAGCCGACCAGCTGCCCGAAGACGTGATGCTGGGCGGCGTGGTGTTCGGCCACGAGCAGGGCAACATCGCCGTGCGCGCCATCAACGAGCTGGTGCGCGAAGCCGGCAAGGCCGAGTGGCAATGGGAAGCGCCGGCCAAGGACGAGCCTTTCATCGCCCGGGTGAACGGCTTGGCCGAGGAGAAGATCCGCGCCGCCTACCAGATCCGCTCCAAGCAGGACCGCACGCAAGCCACACGCGTTGCCTACGCCGAAGTGCTGGCCTCGCTGGCCTCTGATGGCTCCTCGGTGGACAAGGTCAAGGTCGAGAACCTGCTGTTCGACATCGAAGCCAAGATCGTGCGCAGCCAGATCCTCGGCGGCGAGCCCCGCATCGACGGCCGCGATACGCGCACCGTGCGCCCGATCGAGATCCGCACCGGCCTGCTGCCCCGCACCCACGGCTCGGCGCTCTTCACGCGCGGCGAGACTCAGGCGCTGGTAGTAGCGACTCTCG
>NZ_JACDCU010000193.1 GCF_013817365.1 Methylibium sp.
ACCCTGACAGCGACCCGATGACTGGCGCGATGCTCGGCATGGACGGCGGCGGCAACGCGGTCGATGGCGCCGGCGCCCAGGCCGCGCAATCGACCGACCCGATGGGTGCCAAGAGAAACGCCGAGGCATTGAAGGGCTCCGGCTCCAAGGCGCCGGCGCCCAAGCGCAGCAAGTAGGCTTCATCCCCACTGCCACTTGCCGCCATGTCGGGCCTGATGCCGCGCCCGTCCACCTCGAAGGGGCGCCCAGCGTTGCAGCCGCGCCATTGGTTGGGGCTGGCGATGGCCTCCGGACGCCGCACTCGAGAAAGGCGTCGAACTCGTCCTTGACGAATTGCGGCAGGCTGGCGCCGGTGGCCTCCGTGGTCTGGGCGAAGAAGGTCTGGGTGTGTTGCTGCACCAGGCGGTACAGCGTGCGCGAGCTCGCCTTCAAACCTCGGCATCGACAGCAAACTGCGCGGCTGCGACCTCGTCGGCCTCAAAGTCCGGGAGGCAGCTAGAGCAAGGCACCGCACCAGACGGTGACGGCGGTGATGTGCAGCAGTTTGAGCCTGGGCACCCCTCGGTCCTCCTTCGGCGCGCGGTCGCGCGGCAAACACGGGTAAACAGCGCCCCCAGCCGACGTTGCCGCCGCCCCCCGAGGGAGTTGAGAAATTCGGGAGCGCCCTCGGAGTCGGACGAAGCAGGGACTTGACCGCGATTGTTTCAGTTCGCCTTCGCCTCGGCTACAGTGAATTGTCGGAACCGCCACCAGGAGAGCCTCTTTGACTGCCACCGTCGACCGACCTCGTCAAAGGCCGTTGCACCCCGTCAATGCGTTCTTCGTTTCCGCGACCGTGACGCTGTTTCTGGGCGCGTTGCTGAGCGATCTCGCTTACGCAACGAGCTACCAAGTGCAGTGGACCAACTTCGCTTCGTGGTTGATCGCCGCTGGCCTGCTGTTCGGCGGCATCACGCTGGTGTTCGCACTGGTGGGCCTGCGCCACGCCGATCGGCGTGGGGGGCGCTATCTCTTGTATGGCTTCATCCTGCTTGCGACCTGGGTGCTGGGTTTCATCAATGCGCTGATCCATGCCAAGGATGTGTGGGCGGTGATGCCTGAAGGATTGATTCTGTCGGCCATCGTCTTGTTGCTCGCCTGCGTGGCGGCATGGATGGGTTTGTCCAACCTTCGCATGGGAGTTGCGACATGAAGCGGCCGACGTTATGGGCAGTTGCCGGTTTCTCGGTCCTGCTGGTCGCCTGCGGCAACGATGCGAACCTGGCGCAGGAGGGACCGGCAAATGTCGGCCCCGCACCGGTGCTGCCCGAGCGGCAACGCGGGCTGCTCCCCAGCATGACCATTGCCAACCCGGCGCAATGGGGCGATCAGCGGCCCACGGTGCCGCGGGGTTATGCGATCGCGGCCATCGCCACCGACCTCCGGATTCCGCGCCACTCGCTCGTCCTTCCCAATGGCGACATCCTGGTGGCCGAAGGCAAGGGGGGTGGGGCGCCGAAGCTCACCCCGAAGGACGTGATTGCCGGCTACATCAAGGCCCAGGGCAACAGTTCGGTGAAGGGCGGCGACCGCTTGACCTTGCTGCGTGACGGCGACAGCGACGGCACCTATGAGAGCCGCACGGTCTTCGCCGACAACCTCAACGCGCCGTACGGACTTGCGCTGATTGGAAACCAGCTTTACGTGGCCAACCAGGATGCGCTGGTGCGGTTCGAGTACACCGAGGGCCAGACCCAGGCGAGTGGGCCACCGGTCAAGGTCACCGACCTGCCGTCGCAGATCAATCACCACTGGACCAAGTCGCTGACCGCCAGCGCGGATGGGCGGTTTCTTTACGTAGGCATCGGCTCCAACAGCAACATCACCGAGCGCGGCATGGCAGCCGAGGTCGACCGGGCGATGGTGTGGCAGGTGGATGCCCAGACGGGCGCGCACAAGCCGTACGCCACCGGCCTGCGCAATCCCACCGCGCTGGCCATCCAGCCCGGCACGGACCGGTTGTGGGCAGTGGTCAACGAACGCGATGAACTTGGCCCGGACGTTCCGCCCGATTACCTCACCTCCGTGCGCGAGGGCGGGTTCTACGGCTGGCCCTACAGCTACTGGGGGCAGAACGTGGACCAGCGCGTGCGGCCGCAGGATCCGCAGAAGGTCGCCGCCGCCATTGCTCCCGACTACGCGCTGGGATCGCATGTGGCGGCGCTGGGTGTCGCCTTCTCCACGCCTGCGATGGGCGGTGAATTCGCAGACGGCGTGTTCGTCGGCGAGCACGGCAGCTGGAACCGGGAGCAGCCGGTTGGCTACAAGGTGGTGTTCGTGCCGTTCCGCGACGGCCGCCCAGCCGGCGCGCCGGTCGACTTCGTTTCCGGCTTCATTGGCACTGACGGCAAGACCCGTGGCCGGCCGGTTGGCGTGAGCGTGGATCCGCGCGGCGCCCTGATCGTCGCCGACGACCTGTCGAACACGCTCTGGCGCGTGACCCCGGCCCGCTGAGGGCGCAGGGAAGCGGAAGGAATCAAGCAACGCTGATCGGGTCTCCGCATCCCTCCACGGCGTTGAGGGGGGATGACTCCGTCGAGGTGCAGTCGGCATTCGATCCGGATCCTCGACTTGCAGGGTCAGCGGGAGAGAGGGCAAAGCCAGAACCCGCGCGAAAGGGACGGCCAGAACGGCGAGCTATACCGGCAGCAAATCCTGCCGCACCGCATAGAGCGCCAGCTCCACGTCATTGCGCGCGCCGGTCTTTTCGAGCACTCGAGTGCGGTAGGTGCTCACGGTATTGGGCGACAGCGCAAGCTGCACGGCGATCTCGCCCACGCTCTTGCCTTGGGCGAGCAGGCGGAACACCTGGTACTCGCGGTTGGAGAGCCGTTCGTGCAGCGGCTGCTCGCCGTCGCGGCCGGCGCCCAGCGCGCCGGCCAACTGTTCGGCGATGGCCGGCGTGATGAACAGGCCGCCGGCGGCGGCCTTGCGAACGGCGCCGCTCAGTTGTTCGAGGTCGGTGCTCTTGTTCAAATAGCCGGCCGCGCCGAGCTTGAGGCTGCGCACGGCGTACTGCTTGTCGGGGTAGGTGCTGAGCATGAGCACCGGCAGGCGCGGCACTTCGCGCTTGAGCTGCTTGAGCACGTCGAGCCCGTCGCGCCCGGGCATGGCGATGTCCATCAGCACCACGTCGATGCCCGGCTGCGCACCGGCCTGCGCGGCGCGCACCAGGCGCAGCGCTTCGGGGCCGTTGGAGGCCTCGGCCGTGAGCAGGATGTCGCCCGTGTCGGCCAGCATCTGGCGGATGCCCTGGCGCACGATGAGGTGGTCGTCGCAGACGAGCACGCCGATCACGGTGCGGCTCCGGTTCCTGTTGCGGGCGCCGCTTGGCCAGCAAGCGGCGAGCGTGGCGCGGCGGCCGGGCCGCCTGTTTCGATTCCTTGGAGCGCTTTCGGTTCGCAGACCGGAGTGAGCACTGCAGTCGAGGGCCCTGCCGGGGGCAGCGGCATCTCGAGCCGCACCTTCGTGCCCTGCCCCGGCGCGCCGGCGATCGAGAGCCGCCCGCCGAAATGGGCTGCGCGCTCGCGCATGCCGAGCACGCCGTAGCTGCGCGGATGGTCGAGCGCGTCGCGCGCGGCACCGATGCCGTCGTCGTGCACTTCCAGGTGCAACACCGGCTCCGGAGGGCCGTCGACGTACAGCCGAATGCGCACCGAACGGGCCTGCGCATGGCGAGCCACGTTGCTCAGCATCTCCTGAAAGATGCGGAACACGGCAATCGCCCAGCGCTCGCCCTGCTCGCCGCTCGGCGGCTCGACGCCGGCAGTCACGGTGACGTGCAGTTCGTGCGCCAGCTCGGCCGTCTCGATGAACTCCTGCGCCTGCCATTCGAGCGCCGCCCACAGGCCCTGGTGGTCGAGGATGCTGGGCCGCAGGTCGGTGATGATGCGGCCGACGTTGACCACCGCGCTGTCGATCATGCGGGCCATGCCGGCGCACTTGCGCTGCAGCTCTTCGCGGTCCGCCACGCGGTGAGCGAGCCAGTTGAGGTCCATGCGCAGCGCCACGAGCAGCGAGCCGAGCTCGTCGTGGATTTCGCGGGCGATGCGGGTGCGCTCGGTCTCGCGCACGGTTTCGAGGTGGGCGGAGAGTTCGCGCAACTGCGCCACCGCCGCGCCCAGTTCGGCACTGCGATCGCTCAGGGCCCGCGTGCGCTCCTCGACGCGGCGTTCGAGCTCGTGGCGGCTCTCGCGCAGCAGCGCCTCGGCCTCCTTGCGGCGCGAGATGTCGACGAAGGTCGCCACTGCGCCGATCGTCACCGGCCCCGCGGCCGTCTGCTCGACGATCGGGTGCGACGAGTACTCCGCCGCGAAGCAACTCCCGTCCTTGCGCCACAGCACCTCGTCGTCGATGCGGCAGGGCAGGCCCTGTCGAAAAGCCGCGAAGATGGGGCAGTCGCTCTCCGGGTAGTGGCGGCCGTCCGGGTGGCTGTGGTGGATGAGTTCGTGCATGTTGCGCTGCAGGGCTTCGGCCGGCGTGTAGCCGAGCATCTGGGCGGCGGCGCGGTTGATGAAGACGCAGCGGCCGGTCATGTCGACGCCGAACATGCCTTCACCCGTGGATTCGAGCAGCAGCGCGAGGCGGTCGCGCCAGCGGTCGTCGGCGGGAGAGGTGGGCGTGGAAGTCGACGTTGGCGCGGCCTGCGTCAACGGTGCGGGTGCTGTTGCTGGCGCGGGCGGTGTGGGCGCGGGTTTGGGTGCCGTCGGCATTGCACCGGCCACAGCGGAGGCTTCGTGATCAGGGGGCTTCGGCAGCGTGAGGTCCACGGCCGGACACTGCGCAAGGCTCATGCCGGGCGCCAGCGGTTGGCTCGCAACTCATGCGGGGCGCGATGCCTCCTTGCGGGGCACCGACGCCCCAGCGCGGGGCATTGGCCCTCGCCCCTTTGGGGAGAGGGAGAAAGAGCGAATCGAGACGCTCGTCCTGCTTTACGGCGCCGTCACCCGCATCTGCAGCACGAACCCCTGCACCCGCTGCGCATCCCGGCTCGACAGCACGCCCCGCTCGCGCGCACGCTGTGTGTCGCCCGAGCGGGCGACAGTGACCCATTCGCCCAGCGGCAACTGCACGGTGGTCAGCACGCCGGCCTGCTGCACCGAGCCTTCGGGCAGCGGCTGGCCGTCGGGCGCATGGCGCGAGGGCAGGCCGCCGAAGGCACGGTCGGAGGCCTCGGTGCTCACCTCCACCGTCACCGGGGCATCGCCGCCCGGCCAGCGCGGCTGCACCACGAAGCCGCGGCCGGTTTCGACGAAGCCCGTCTCGGCGACGACCACCGGCCCGTTCGGCGTCCACGCCCATTGCAGCCACTGCAGGGGCACCGAAGCGCCGACGCGCACCGCCGCCCGGCCGCCGTTGAGCACGCTCACCTGCTGGCTCGTGCTGCGCGCGTCGCTGCGGCCTCGTGCCTCGAAACCGACACCGCCGCGCGCAGACACTTCGCCGTTCGGGCCGATCACCACCGCGCCCTGTTCGATGCCGCCGCCGCTGGCGCGCAGTTGCGACTCGTCGCCCTGCCGCACCTCCACCAGCAGATTGCGCATCGGCAGGCGCTCGGCGGCGCTTGCAGACGCAGCCGGCAGGAGCGCCAGGGCGGCGAGGATCAACGGGCGTCGTTGCATGGGCAGCCGTTCAGACAAAGGAAGCGGCACCTTGCCGGATTCGGCAGGACGGCGCAAGCACGCCCGAAGCAGGGATCACGGCGATGAACAGCGAGGCGAAAAGGGTCAGGTCCAGCGGGCCCATGTCGGTCAGGCGCGCCCGGGGTTCAGCCGGTTGGCGAAATCATGATTGACGTCGCGATGCCCGGCCTCGTCGTCGCGGATCTTCAGGACCACGTCGCGCAGGCGGGCGTCGGCCGGGAGCTGCCAGTAATCGATCGCGATCTGCGGCGCCGCCACGTTCTCGTACAGGCCCTTGTCGATGCCGCCCAGGTACTCGGTGTAGCTGTACACCGCCTCTTCCTCGAAGTAGCCCACCACGCGGTGCGCCGTCTTCGACGACACGAGGTACAGCACGAAGAACAGGTTGTAGAAGACGCCCTGCGCCACGATGACCAGCGCGCGCTCGAACACCGAGGGCTTGACGATCTCGACGAAGGTCATGAGGTGCATGCGTTCGTTCTCGGCTTCGTCGAGCAGCGTGCGGATCCAGCCGTCGTCGCTCTTCATGCGGCGCAGGGCGTGCAGATGCTGCAGCGCCCCGCCCACCATGCCGGGCACCGCAGCCACCGTCTCCAGCACCACGGCGCGGTTGCCGTAGCGGTTGGCGAAGAAGGTGTCGGCGAAGAAGCGCAGGAAGCGGGTGATCGCGTAGGCGATGCGGTCGGAGAAATCGACCGGTGCGTGGTGGCGCTCGAGCGGTGGGGTGTCGGGCATGGTGGCTTTCGGGTTGTTGTTGCTTGCGATGCGAGGGGCCGCGAGGGACGGGCCGTCGAACCCGGTTCGGGTGCAGCTGCGGGCCGCCGCAGCGCGGCAGCCCGCGACGCGGCGCAGCACCGGTCATGGGTGCAATTTCTCCTGCAGCCAGATCTTGATCAACGACTGATACGGCACATCGCGCTTGTTCGCCGCCGCCTTGATGCCGTCGAGCAGGTGCGAGGGCAGACGCAGGGAGATGCTTTGCGTGGTCGGCTTCAGGTTGGGCAGCACGACGCGCCGGGCCGTTGAAAGATCGAGGTAATCGGTGGCGTCGTGCGTCGCCCAGAATGCGCGCTCGGCGGCCTCGGTCCTGAAGGCCGGCAGCGGCTTAAGTGTCGTTTTGCGAGGCATACCATTTCCTTTCCTTGGCGCTCATGTCGCGCGCCGAGATCACGCGGAGCAAAGTGTTTTCGGCACGAAGCGTGAATGTGACGTGCAACAGCCGCTCGTCGTCGGTGCTGCCGAAAGCATGGGCTCGCACTTCTTGTCGGCTATGGGCCGGGTCGTCGATGACCCACAGTGGCTGGTTGAAGAACACCTGCTCGCTCTCTCGCTGGGACACGGCGTGCCTGTGCTCGCTCTTGCTAGCGTTTCCATCGTCCCAGTCGAAGCCGACAATGCGTTCGAGTTGCATGTTTGTATATTATCAACATATACACCATTTTGCTCGCCGATTCGGCCGTGAGGTGAACGACACGGTCTCCGCGCCCCGGACGATCCCTGCCGGCGCAGTTTGCCTAAACTGACCAGTGACCCCACCGGGTCCCGGCATGCTGCCGCCGCGCCATGAGCGCAGTCGGCCGGCACGCCCCCTTCGCAGTGACGCTGCAGGAGCACCGAGAGCCATGAACGCCCGCCTTCCCGAATCGATCCGCCGCGCGCTCCAG
>NZ_JACDCU010000554.1 GCF_013817365.1 Methylibium sp.
AGCAGCAGCTGGTCGGAACCCCTGGGCATGATCATGGCGCGACTCCCACCGGCGACTCGTGCGCCTCATGCCCCGCGAGACGGCCGCATGGCCGCAAGGCTGTGGCGCTCATAAGGCAAGCTTCGCTACGCGCTGCGGTATTCGCCTTGCCAACGGCCCGGCGGCTCATGGCTGCTCCCCCGAACGGCGCGGCAGCACCGGTGCTGCGCTGGCGGCGGCCTCGCCCGGCCGCGCCGGCAACTGCAGATTGAGCGGCTCGAGCACCAGCACGTGGCGCACGCTGCCCTGCACCGCGGCGGGCGCGAGCACCACCTTCGCGAAAGTTTGGCCGCTGCGCCGGTCGACCGACAGCACCGTGGCGACTTCGAGACCGGGCGGGTAGATGCCGTCCACGCCCGAGGTGTGCAGCACGTCGCCGGGCTGCACATCGGCGTTGTTGGACAGGAAACGCAGCTCCATCCCGGCGCCGGCCGCCGCCGTGCCGGGGTCGCCGTAGGCGGCGGCACGCGCCTGTGTGCGGGTGTTGAGCACCGGAATGGCAGCGTCCTTGTCGGTCAGCAGCGTCACTTCCGAAGCCAACGGATAGACGCGCGTGACCTGGCCCAGCACGCCGTCGGCGTCGATCACCGGCGAGGCCGCCTCGATGCCATGGTTGGCGCCACGATCGATGATGAGCTTGCGGGTGTAGGGATCGGACGCCTCGTACAGCACCTCGGCCGCGCCTGAGCGCACGGTGACCTGCGCGCGCAAGCCGAGCAGCTCGCGCAGCCGCGCGTTCTCCTGCAGATGCAGATCCACGCGCGAAGCGCGCTCGGACTGCTCGGCCAGCCGGCGCAGCGCCGCGGCTTCGCCCGCGCGCGCCTCGGCCACACCGGCAAAGTAGTCGTGCACCGTTCCCCAGGCCCGCACCGGCGCGAGGAGCACCCGCTCGACGGGGTGCAACACCGTGGCCATCGCCGCCCGCAAGGGCTGCGTGACCCGGAAACGCGTGTCGGCCACCATCAGGAAAAGGGCCAGCGCCGAGAAGAAAACCAGCTTGGTCAGTGCCGGAATGCCCTGCTTGAAGAAGGGCGGCGGCGTGCGGTCGAGGGTGCCGAGGGGCATGGTCAGTGGGCGAGCAAAACAAAAAGCCGGTCATGCGTGTGAGGCACGGGCCGGCTTCAGCGCTGCAGGGCGTCGCTCGGGTGGTGGTCGTTCACTCGGAAGTGAAGATGCCGCCCAGCCGCTCCATGCGCTCCAGTGCCATGCCGCAACCGCGCACCACGCAGGTCAACGGATCCTCGGCCACCAGCACCGGCAGGCCGGTCTCCTCGGCGAGCAGCCGGTCGAGATCGCGCAACAGGGCGCCGCCGCCGGTGAGCATCATGCCGCGGTCGGAGATGTCGGCGCCGAGCTCGGGCGGGGTTTGCTCGAGCGCGTTCTTGACGCTGGAGACGATGTTGTTGAGCGGGTCGGTGAGCGCTTCCAGGATTTCGTTGCTAGAGACGGTGAAGCTGCGCGGCACGCCCTCGCTGAGGTTGCGGCCCTTGACTTCCATCTCGCGCACTTCGGAGCCCGGAAAGGCCGAGCCGATGTTCTTCTTGATGGCTTCCGCGGTGGGCTCGCCGATCAGCATGCCGTAGTTGCGGCGGATGTAATTGATGATCGACTCGTCGAACTTGTCGCCGCCCACGCGGATGCTGCCCTTGTAGACCATGCCGCCGAGCGAGATGACGCCCACTTCCGTGGTGCCGCCGCCGATGTCGACCACCATCGAGCCGCTCGCTTCGCTGACCGGCAGGCCGGCGCCGATGGCCGCGGCCATGGGTTCCTCGATCAGGTAGACCTCGCTGGCGCCGGCGCCGAGCGCGGATTCGCGGATGGCGCGGCGCTCGACCTGCGTGGAGCCGCAGGGCACGCAGATGATGATGCGCGGGCTCGGCCTGAGCACCGAACGCGGGTGGACCATCTTGATGAACTGCTTGAGCATCTGCTCGGTGACGGTGAAGTCGGCGATCACACCGTCCTTCATCGGGCGGATCGCCTCGATGTTGCCCGGCACCTTGCCGAGCATGGCCTTGGCCTCGGCGCCGACCGCCTGGATCGTCTTCTTGCCGTTGGGGCCGCCTTCGTGGCGGATGGCCACCACCGAGGGCTCGTCGAGCACGATGCCCTTGCCGCGCACGTAAATCAGCGTGTTGGCGGTGCCGAGGTCGATGGCAAGGTCGGTGGAGAAATAGCGTCGCAGGGAGGCGAACATGGAATACGTTTTGGGCTGGGCCGCG
>NZ_JACDCU010000194.1 GCF_013817365.1 Methylibium sp.
CCCACCGCAAGGGTCGCCGCCGCGGCGCCGAGCGCGAACACTGCCAAGCTGACGGCCATGCCGAAAGCGAGCGGCGCGGTGCGCCACAGCCCCAGCGCGGCGGCGATGCAGCACACCGCCACGCACGCGGCCACTCCGCACTTCCAGGCCGCGACCGGGCGCCGCGGCAGCGCGATCAGCGCAGCCATCGCCAGCCACAGGGCGATGAAGACCCAGTGCCCCGCCCCTTGCTTGCTTTTGAGCAGCTCGAAGCCAGACCCCCAAGCCAGGCTGGCCGCGGCGATGGCGGTGAGCGCCGCGATCGACCCCAGGTGCAACCCGACCATGGCGCGTTCAAACACGGGTCCACCTCCCGTCGGCGGGGTCGGACGCAGCGCCGAAGACGGCAGGCTGTGTCGCAGCCGGGCCCGGCTGTCGCGCTGCGACAGGGCGTGGCGCCGCGGGACCCGCCTGTTGCGCCGGCCCTGACTGCTGCGCCGCCGAAGCGGTCCGGCTCACACGCCGGTGCTTGCGGCGATCGATCCAGATCAGCGTGCCGCTGAGCGACAGGGCTGCAGGCGTGAGGCCCAGCAGGAAGTACAGCCACTTGAGCACCAGCCCGCCGAAGTCGCCGAAGTGCAATGGCTCCATCAAGCCGTTGAACTGGCTCCAGAAGCCGCGCTGCCGGGGATCGCGCTTCTCCAGCAGGGCGCCGGTGGCCGCGTCGTAGCGCACGGAGGCGTTGGCGTAGAGCGAGTCGCGCAGCGGTCCGGTGAAGGCCACGCTGGCACGGCCGCCGTCGCCCTCCCCCCCGCGCAGCGACACCCTGCGCGGCAGGAAACCAGGAACGTCGCGGGCGGCTTGGTGCATCAGCGCGTCGACGGGCACCGCCGCCCGGCCGCCGCTGGCCGCTGCACGGGGTGGCACGGCAGCCCCTGCCGAGGCAGCCAGCATGGCTTCAAGCTCCGGGTGGAGGGCCGAGCCCGCGGCCATCCCGGTCCGCGCCACCGATACCGCCGCTTGCCCGGAGGGCAGCAAGTGCTCGTAAGCCCGCTCGAACACCGGCGCCAGCCCCAGCCAGGCGCCGGTAAAAGCGATGACGCCATGGAACAGCAGGCCCCAGACACCGGCGGCCTTGTGGAAGTCCGACGCGATCAGCCGAAAGCTGCGGCCCCAGCGCAGCGTGAACAGCTCTTTGAGCACCTTGCGATGGATGACCGTGCCCGAGACGATCAGGAAGAACATCGCCACGCCGAGGAAGCCGACGATCCATCTCGGGCCGAAGAACAGGAAGACGTGCAGCGTGCGGATGAACTGGCCCCGCTCGCTATCGACCGGGCCGACGATCTCGCCGGTGTCGGCCCGTGCGGCGAGCTTGACGCGGGGCTCGCCGGGACCAGCCTTGGCGCTAACGAACCAGACCGGGCTCGTGTCGTCCGGCGCCAGCAGCGACTCGGGCCGCACCCCGGGGTGCCGCTCTGCCAGGCTGGCCAGCACGGCGTCCGGCCCCACCGGGCTGGCGACCCGCGGCAAGGCCTCGAGCCCCGGGTTGGCCCACAGGTCGATCTCGTGCTTGAACACGACCACCGCGCCTGAGAAGCAGACCACGAACATCAGCAAGCCCGTGACGATGCCCGCCCAGGAGTGCAGCGTGTACAAGATGCTCAGGGTGCGGCGGGAGGTCATGGCGCGCCTGTCGCACTTCGGGCGCCGCTGCAGGCAATCAGGGGCCAGGTTGCGACTTCGTAGTCCTGCGCCCTAAAATACATACGTTTCCGTACACACAATCCAGAGGAGTCGAGCATGTCCGCAGTCATCAGCCGCGTGTTCATGAACGGCAACAGCCAGGCGGTGCGCATCCCGCAGGAATTCCGGCTCGATGCGAGCCGGGTCGAGATCAGCCGCAACGAGCACGGCGATCTGGTGATCCACCCGGTGCCGGCTGACCGCGGCACCGCGCTCCTGCAGGCACTGAATGGCTTCGACGACGAACTCGGCCACGCCTTTGCCGAAGCCTTGGAAGAGGACCGCCGCACGCAGCCCGCCCTGCAGGAGCGGGAGGGCCTGTGAAGTACATGCTGGACACCAACACGCTGATCTACTTCGTCAAGAACAAGCCGGCGTCCGTGGCGGCCCGCATCAATGCGCTCAACGACGACGACATGCTGTGCATGTCCTTCATCAGCTATGCCGAACTTCTCAAGGGCGCCGAGCGCAGCACCCGCAAGTCGGAGGTATTGCGTCGGCTGGACGCGCTGGTTCGCCAAGTGCCCGTCCTCTATCCGGCGAGCCGGGAAATGTGCGAGCACTACGCCGCGCAGTTCGTGCGCTTGAAGCACGCCGGCACGCCGATCGGCGCCAACGACCTTTGGATCGCCTGCCATGCACTGGCCGAGAAGGCGACGCTCGTTACCAATGACGTGGGCGAATTCAGCCGCATCGACGAACTCACCATCGAGAATTGGGTGCAATGAGGCGCCCGCGAAGACGCGCTGCGCCGGCACCGCTCGCGCATTGACCGGCCCGTCCGGTGCCGGCTCGCAGATCGAAGTGGGTCTGTTCATGCGGCGACTCAAAACTCCATCACCGCATTCACCCGCAACTGCCGCGGCGTGCCGACCGGCACCACGTTGTTGTTGAGTACGCCGGCGAAGTACTCCCTGTCGAACAGGTTGTTGACGTTCGCGCCTACGCGCCAGCCCGCGCCCTGGTAGGCGACGCCGAGGTCGGCCACCGTATAGCCGGGCACCTCGTAGTTCACGGTGAAGCCGCTTTTCGCGCTCTCGTGACGCAAGCCCCAGGACACGCTCCAGTCGGCCAGCGCGCCCTGCTCGAAGCGGTGCGTGCTCCACAAACTCGCGCTGTGGCGCGGCACGTTGTTGAGCACCTTGCCGACGTTGGCCGAGTTGTCGCGGGTCAGCTTTGCGTCGGTGTAGGTGTAGGCGGCGGCCACGCTCCAGCCCGAGCTCAGGTCGGCCGCGACCTCGGCCTCGAAGCCCTTGCTGCGCTGTTCGCCGGTCTGCACGCTGAAGCCGTCGTTGTTTGGGTCGGCGGTCAGCACGTTGGTGCGCGTGAGGTGATAGACCGCCAGGGCGGCATTGAGCCGCCCGCCGGCACCCTGCAGCTTGACGCCGGCTTCCGTTTGCCGGCCCTTCTCGGGCTGGAACTGCGCTCCGCCGGCATCCACGCCACTCACGGGCAGGAAGGAGGTGGCGTGGCTCACGTAGGGCGCCGCCCAGGGCGTGAGCTCGAACTGCAGCGCGGCATTGCCAGTCGTCGAGCGATCGTCCTGAGACTGCGACAAGCCGGTGATGTGGTTGAACGCCTCGTTGTCGATACGGTCGTGCCGTGCGCCGAGCAGCACGCTCCAGCGCTGGCCGATCTCGATGCGATCGCGCGCATAGACGCCCACGAATTTGACCGTGCTGGTGGTGTCGCTGCGCGGTGCCGGCGGGCAGGTGATGGGCGCGCCGTACACCGGGTCGAACACGTCGAGCGCCGGGACGGCGCAGGTCGTCGAAGCGGAGCGGTTGCGGTCGTGGTTGAGGTCCACGCCCACCATGAGGTGGTGGCGCAGGCCGCCGGCGTCGAGCGTGCGCAGGGCATGCGTGTCCAGCGCCAGCGCGCGGCCTCGGACGTCCTGCAGGGTGGCGCTGCGGTTCTGCAGGCGCTGGTTGTCCTGCAGCGCACTCAGGAACACGGCGCGGCCATCGACCTCCAGTTCCTGCCAGCGGAAGTTCTGCCTCAGCGTCCATCCAGACGCGAAGGCGTGCGAGAGGCTGTAGCCCAGCCGCGCCTGCTCGGCGTCGTAGGGGCCGAAGCCGGGTTCGCCCATAAAACGATTCAGCGGCACGCGGCCATTGACATTGCGCCGCAGGGTGCCGGTGATCGGCAGGCCCTGTTGGCGCAGGTAATTGCGCTGCTGGAAGCTGCCGAGCAGCACGAACTCGGTGCGCGGGCCGAAGTCCAGCGACAGCGAGGGCGCCACGTAGCGGTTCTTGAAGAAGACGAAGTCGGTCGGGTCGTCGCTGTTCTTCGCAAGGGCAGTGATGCGAAACGCCGCCTTGCCCGACTCCGACAACGGCCGCCCGAGGTCCAGCGTGCCCTGCCGCAGGCCGTCGCTGCCGACGGTCACCCCCGCTTCGCCGAAGGCCACCGGCCGCGGGCGCTTGCTCACCATGTTGACCAGGCCGCCCGGCTGCACCAGACCGAAGTTGATCGACGCCGGCCCCTTGAGCACCTCGACGCGCTCGACGCCGAACAGCTCCTGCGCCACCCAGCTGCTCTGCTCCAGCTTCAGGCCATCGACGTACACCGACTCCGAGGCGCGCTGCCCGCGGATGACGATGTCGTCCCAGCCGCGCCGCCCGAAGTTGTTCGACACCACGCCAGCCACGCCGCGCAGGGCCTCGTCGAGTGTCTGTGCCTGCCGCGCGTCGAGCTGCTCGCGGGTGACGATGGTGATCGACTGCGGCGTCTCGAACAGCGAGGCGTCGGACTTGGTGGTGCTGGGGCTCGGCTGCCGTGCCGAGTAGCCGGGATCGAGCCGCACTGCGGAGTCGATGACGCGCACCTCGGGCAGACGCCTCTGCGGATGGCGCCGGCCGCGGCGCCGGAACCTGGGCTTGCACGGAGATTGCGGCCAAGCCCAGGCTGCCCAAGAGCAGGCGCATGCGCAGGGTGCGGATGAGACGCCCGGTCACCGAGGGCAAGGGCCGGATGGACGGTGTCCGGCGGACGAAGGCGAAGGCCTGGTCGCAAGCCGGCCCAAGCGGGTGGATCGCCGGCGAGCAAGGACTGCCTGCGAGAGGGAGGACCGCTGCGCGCCGCATCACGCAACTCCCAGCGGCCTCTGCGGCAACGGCGGCAACTGCACGCGCGCGCGCTGCACCTCGGCCTCGAGCGCCTGCAGCGCCAGCGGGTCGTGCCAGCGCATCTGCGCGTTCAGGTGCGCCAGCGGCAGCTCGGCATGAACCACGCACAGCCGGCGCCAGGACCCCGGCAGCGCCGGGTCCTGCGCGGCGCGCAGCAGCGTTCGCAGCATGCGCAACTGCATGGCCACCGGCGAGCCGGTGTCGCGCCGGGCGAGCTTGGCGCCGCACAGCAGGTACAGGCCGATGCGCTCCGGCTGCAGCGGATGCAGGGCGCAGCGAACCTGCATCTGCAGGCGCTGCCAGCGCTCGGTGAGGGTGTCGCCGGATCGAAGAGTCGTCATAAGCGGCAGGGATCAGTGCAGCGCGGCACCGGTGGCGCCGGCCGCGGGAAAGTCGAAAGGGGCTGCGCCGGCAGCGGCGGGGACCGCCCGTTCGGGCGGCGACCGAGCCGGGGCGCGAGCCGCTTCCCCGGCGGGTTCGGACAGCGTTGCATCGGGCTGCGCCGCGCAGGCCAGGCCCAGCCAGCGCCGGTGGGCACAGCTCATCACCTGTCGAAGGGGGGCGCTGAGCAGGGGATGCCGCTGCAGCAGGTCGAGGTTCGAGACGATCTTGCGCGCCATCAGCGCGCGCTGCGTGGCGACATCGGCCTTGCAGTCGGGGCACGGGTCGGCCCAGGTCGTCATCAGGGCCACGGTGCCGGCGATGAGCGCCTGGGCGCAAGGCAAGCCGGCGTCCCCGGTGTCTTGCTGCCGGCCCTGTGCTGCACAAGGGGCTGCGGAGAAGGCGCTCATTGGGCACCGGCCTCGGCTTGCTGCGGCTCGGTCACGAAGCCGACCTTGGTGAGACCCGCCTTGGCCGCATCGGCCAGCGTCTCGGCGACCAGACCGTAGGCGACCGTGTGGTCGGCGCGCAGGTGCACCTCGGGCTGCGGTTCGCGCTTGCCCTCCGCAGTGAAGCGCAGTGCGGCCTCGTCGCGGCTCACCGGCGCGCCGTTCCAGAAGCGCGTGCCGGCCGCGTCGATTGCGAACTCGACCTTCTCGGGCTTGAGCACGTTGGGCTGCGAGCTCGCCTTGGGCAGCTCCAGCTTGACCGCGTGGGTGAGCAGCGGTGCGGTGACGATGAAGATCACCAGCAGCACCAACATCACGTCGATGAGCGGGACCATGTTGATCTCGGCCATCGGGGCGCCCGAGGATTTGCTGTTGTCGAAAGCGGCGAAGGCCATGGCGGTCTCGCTTCGCTTCAGGCGCGCGCCGCGGCGCCGCGGGCGGGGACGTTCGCCGCCGGGCTGCTCGCGGAGGGCAAGGGGCGCACCGTCGCGCCGTTCGCAGCGCCGCTGGCGGCACCCGTCGTTGCGCCGTCGCTGTGACCCCTGGCCGCCCCGCTCGCCGCCATCCTGGTCGCCTCGCCCCGCGCCAGCGGCGTGCCGGTGCTCAGGAAAGTCAGCAACTCGTGCGCGAAGGCGTCGAGCCGCGCGCCGAGCACGCGGTTGCTGCGGGTGATGGCGTTGTAGCCCATCACCGCGGGGATCGCGACGGCCAGGCCGATGCCGGTCATGATCAGCGCCTCGCCGACCGGGCCGGCCACCTTGTCGAGCGTGCCCGCGCCGCTCATGCCGATGGCGAGCAGCGCGTGGTACACGCCCCAGACCGTGCCGAACAGGCCGACGAAGGGCGCCGTGGCGCCCACGGTCGCGAGCACCGTGAGGCCGTTCTCCAGGCGCGTGTTCTCCTCGTCGAGCACCTTCTTGATGGTGCGGGTGAGGAAGTCCTGCGCGCTGCCGGCCTCGGAGAGCTTGGAGGCGCCGTAGCGCGCGTGGTGCGCCTGTGCATGCACGGCATGCGCGGTCAGGTGCGCGAAGGGGTTGTCAGCGCCGTGTGTGGCGATCTCGTGCTGCACCTCGTCGAGCGAACGCGCGTTCCAGAACAGGTTCAGGAACTTCGCGCTGCGCCGCTTGCGCAGCATCTGCGTCACGCCCTTGATGACGATCAGCGCCCACGAGGCCGCCGACATCAGCACCAGGATCACGAGCAGCGACTTGCCGACCGCATCGGCCTGCGTCAGGAAGTGGGCGAAGCCCAGCGCGGTGGTGGTGGTTTCGTTCATCTCAACTCTCCAGTTCGAAATTGATCGGCACGAGCGCCCACACGCGCAGCGCCACGCCGTTCTCGGTGTAGGGACGGAAGCGCGCCTCGCGCATCGCCGTCATGGCGGCTTCGTCGAGCCGGCGGTGGCCGGAGGACGACTGCACGCGCAGCTCGGCCGGCTGGCCGCGCTCGTCGATCAGTACGCGCACGACCACGCGGCCGGCCTCGGCGTAGCGGCGAGAGGCGCGCGGATAGCTGGGGGCCGGCGGCTTGAGGTACTGCACCGCGGTGGCGGGAATGGTTTTCGGCTGCGGCGGCGGCGCGGGCGGAGCCGGAAGGGGAGGTGGCGGTGCAGGCGGCGGCGGCGCGGGCGGGGCCGGAAGG
>NZ_JACDCU010000555.1 GCF_013817365.1 Methylibium sp.
CGTTACGGCATCGGCTGGCACGAGAAGCACAAGGGCCAGCTGTTCTGCGACGACTCGAGCGAGGACGTCATCACCCTGCTGCTGCGCGAGTGCGAGGCCGGGGCCGTCACGCGCTGGCAGCCTTGCGGCGTGTCGGCCGTGCGGCAGAGCGGACACGGCTTCGAGCTCGACACCGCGCGGGGCACGGTCGGCGCGGCCCGGGTGGTGGTCGCTACCGGCGGGCTTTCGATCCCCAAGATCGGCGCCAGCGATTTCGGTTACCGGCTGGCGCGCCAGTTCGGCCACCGCGTCGTCGAGCCGCGGCCGGCGCTCGTACCCCTGACCTTCGACGCGGCGTCCTGGGCGCCCTTCGCCGCGCTGGCCGGCCTGTCGCTGCCGGTGAAGATCGCGAGCGGCGAAGGCGTGTTCCTGGAAGACCTGCTGTTCACCCACCGCGGCCTGAGCGGCCCGGCCGTGCTGCAGATTTCCAGCCACTGGCGGCCAGGTGCACCGCTGGAAGTGGATCTCGCACCGGCCGAGGATCTCGGCAGCGCGCTGCGTGAGGCCAAGGCAGTGTCCCGGCGCAAGCTCGTCAACGAACTCGCCACGCGGCTGCCGGCGCGCCTGGCAGAAGCCTGGACGGCGCCGCTCGGCGCGCTGGCCGAGAGGACGCTGCCCGAGGTCAAGGACAAGGAGCTCGCCGCGCTCGCTGCGTCGCTGCAGCGCTGGCGGCTCACGCCCAGCGGCACGGAAGGCTGGCGCAAGGCCGAGGTCACCGCCGGCGGAATCAATACCCGCGAGCTGAGCTCGCAAACGCTGGAGAGCCGGCGCGTGGCCGGACTGCACTTCATCGGCGAGGTGGTCGACGTGACCGGCTGGCTCGGCGGCTACAACTTCCAGTGGGCCTGGGCCAGCGCGCACGCCTGCGCGCAGGCGTGCGCCGAGCGGCAGGCCGCCCCAGCGCTTGCGGCCCGCGCGCCGGCAGGTTGAGCCAAGCGTTGCGAGGAGCTGCGAGCCGTCTATAATCGCGCTCTTTGCCGGCAAACCGCGCCCGCTCCTGGATCAGTCATCCGGAAAGACTCCCAGGACAGCGGGCACACAAACACAGGATCCACCGTTTCATGACCACCGTTCGCGTCAAAGAGAATGAGCCCTTCGATGTGGCTCTCCGCCGTTTCAAGCGCACCATCGAAAAGCTCGGCCTCCTGACCGACCTGCGGGCCCGAGAGTTCTACGAAAAGCCCACCGCCGAGCGCAAGCGCAAGAAGGCCGCCGCGGTGAAGCGCCACTTCAAGCGCGTGCGCAGCATGCAGCTGCCCAAGAAGATGTTCTAGCCGGAACCAGACGCACGGAGCGGTCGCAGCGGCCGTTGCGAAGCAAGGCACCTGCGGTCCCGGCCTTCGCAAACCGAGCCAGTAGAACCCTCCATGAAATCAAGCCCGCTCGGGGACGCCCAGGCGGGCTTCGTCGTTTCTGCAAACCCATCGCTGGAGATCGGCATGAGCCTGAAAGACCGCATCACCGAGGACATGAAGAGCGCCATGCGCGCGAAAGACGCGCCGCGCCTCTCGACGATCCGCCTGCTGCTGGCGGCCTGCAAGCAAAAGGAGGTCGACGAGCGCATCGTCCTCGACGACGCGATGGTCGTGGCCATCGTCGACAAGCTGATCAAGCAGCGCAAGGACTCGATCGCGCAGTTCGCCGCTGCCGGCCGCACCGACTTGGTCGACAAGGAATCCGCCGAACTGCCCGTGCTCGAGGCCTACCTGCCCGCGCGCATGAGCGCCGAGCAGGTCGCAGCCGAGGTGGCGAAACTGGTGGCCGAGCTCGGCGCCAGCGGGCCGGGCGACATGGGCAAGGTGATGGGCGCCGCGAAGGCCAAGCTGGCCGGCACGGCCGACATGGGCACCGTCTCGGCGGCGGTCAAGCAGGCCCTTGCGAAGTAAGCTTCGCAGTCTCTGGCCGCACCGCAGGAACTTCGATGAATCTGCCCGCCTCGATGCTCGACGAAGACATCGCCGTCGCGCCGCAACTCACCCCCGAAGCCATGGCCGCTGCGGCGGCGGCCGGCTTTCGCAGCGTCATCAACAACCGCCCCGATTTCGAAGGCGGACCGGCCCAGCCGACCAACGCCTCAATGGAAGCCGCCGCCCGCGCCGCCGGCCTGGAATACGCCTTCCTGCCGGTTTCGGGATCGTTCCAGACCGCCGAGCAGGCCCAGCAGATGGCCGACCTGATGGCGCGCCTGCCCAAGCCGGTGCTGGCGTTTTGCCGCAGCGGCA
>NZ_JACDCU010000556.1 GCF_013817365.1 Methylibium sp.
GTAGTCATCCCGTCTCCCCGGCTGCCGAACTTGGTCCGCGGATGGTAACGATGCACAGGGAGGAAACGACGTGAGAAAAGGCACGTCTACGCAGTTCTGGCGTGCTGCGTGGCGGATACGTCGATCGACATGGCCGCCACAAACCGGACCCTAGGAACACAGGAGCGCTCAAAGCAGACGCAGCGAACATCCGCTCCTGGCCGGTAGGAGGTCTCGCCGATCGACTTCTTCTCTGGGAGACAACAGGCAAGTCAGGAGCACCCAAGGAGCCACGCCCTCACGTGCATCGATGTCCACCGCAGTAACCTTCGGTTCGCGCCGCCTTGGCGGCCCCACTTTCTTTCAGCGCGGCGCCGCAGCCGCCGGCTTCAGCCCGCTCCCCGATGCCCGGATCACCATCGCGCCGCCCTGCATCTCCACCGCGTCGATGCGCGATGGCACCGCATACGCCGACGTGTCCAAGATCGGATTGATCGTGCCTTCGAGCACCGCGCGCGTCAGCTCGGTGGCCTCGAAGCCGGCGATACGCACCGCATCGACCGCGAGGCGCAGTTGCGAGCCCTGCGGCAGCAGCCGGCCTCGGAACTCCGCGTTGCCGAGAGCCGGCGCGGTGGTGAAGCCGGCCATGCTGGGGCGGCCCGTCACCGTGATGCCGTTGCGGCCGCTGAAGGTGACCGTGGCGCCCTGCACCCAGCCTTGCCGGCGCAGGAAGGCGGCCAGATCGGCGGCGCGGACATGCGCGCTGGCTTGCGCATCGCCGATCGAATCGACTTGCCGGCGCAGCGCATCGACCTCCACGTCGCGCAGGTCGGCTTCCAGCCGGTCGATCACCGGGTTGCCGGGCCGCGCGACGCGCTCGCCCACCACGCGCACTTGTTCGAAGTGGCTGCCGTCGGGCCAGGCGCCGATGACCTTGGCGCCGTAGCGCGCGGCAGGCCCGAGCACGCGGGGCAGTTCAGCGATCAGCAAGTCCTCGACGACGTTTTCGAGCAGCGCCGCGCCCGACGACCAACCGCTCGCGCCGAGCAGGAGGAAGCCGAGCGTGCTGCGTCGCCTGATCGTCATCGTCTCAGCTCGCCGCCGCGGCCGGCATCACGACGATGCCGTCTGCGTCCGCATAGAGCCACTCGCCGGGGCGCACCCACACTCCCTGCACCTGTACGGCTACATCGCGCTGGCCTTCACCGCGCTTTTCAGGCGGCATCGGCATGAGGGCCAAGGCGCGGATGCCGACTTGGCAGGCAGCCAACTCGGCGGCGTCGCGCACACAGCCGTTGACGACCACGCCGGCCCAGCCATTGCGCGCCGCAGCCGCGCCGATATTGCCGCCGACCAGCGCGCGGCGCAGCGACGCGCCGCCATCCACCACCAGCACCCGGCCCACGTTGCCGGAGGGTGTCATCACGCTGCCCGGCTCGTCGAGCGCCTGCCTGACGAGGCTGTTGTCCTCGAAGCACTTCACCGTCACCACCGGCCCGGCGAAGCGGGCGACGCCGCCGTAACTGTGGAAGACCGGCGGCAGCACGCGGAAGGCGCCGCTGGTGTCGTTCTTGTGCGCATCGCAAAGGTCGCAGGTTGCAAAGCCGGCGCTTGCGCTCTTGGCGTCGTTCGTCATCGTCGTTGGCCTCGGTTCTGTTACGGCGCCGGCATACGCGTCGCGCGCAGCAGCACTGTGCCATTCGTGTCGCTCAGTTCGAGCAGGCCGTGCGGCGGCACCTGTGCACCGACCGCGCGTTCCAGCGCGGTGATGACGCGGTCTTCCTGCTCCATCAACACCTCGCCACAGTGCTTGCGGGTGGCGACCACCGGACCGAGCCGGAGCTGGTTGCCCGCGAGCGTGTAGTTGCTCGCGAGGCTGTTGCAGCCGCCGCTGCCGGTGAAGCGGCCATCGGTGCCGAAGTTCAGGCGCGCGTTGAGCTTGTGGATGACTGGCGCTGCGCGCGCCTGCTCGATCTTCCACAGGCCCAGCACCTGGGGGTCGGGCGCGCCGGCTTGTGGCGTCGCCGTCGGCGGCGTCGGCATCGGGGCCTGTGCAGACACGGGCGGCGCGTAGACAGCGGCTGCCGTATTGGGCGGCTGCGGCTGCTGGACAGCACAGCCGGCGAGCCAGAGGCTGGCCACGAGTGTGGACCCCAGGGCGGCGCGGGTGGCTGCGCGCCGACGGACGGGCAGCGGTGAGAGGCGAAGCGAAAGCATGCGGCGGGATTCCATGTCAGGTCTTGTCACTGGCGGTTGATGTGGAGGAAGGCAACGGCGCGG
>NZ_JACDCU010000195.1 GCF_013817365.1 Methylibium sp.
CACCGCCGCACCGAAGCGAAGCCCGCCGCCCGCCCGCGGCTTTGCCCCCGCCCGACGACAGCCAAGCAACGCCCGCCCTGGCAATCCACAGCCTGCCTCATCCCACGGTCCTCTGGCTCAACTCGACCACCTGCACCGCGACACCGCCGATGCTCCCGGCACCCATGACGATCACCACATCGCCGTCCTGCGCCGCATCGACGACGGCCTGGGCCATGTCGGCGATCTCGTCGACGAACACCGGCTCCGTCTTGCCCGCCACGCGCAACGCCCGCGCCAACGCCCGGCCGTCGGCCGCGACGATCGGCGCCTCGCCGGCGGCATACACCTCGCCGAGGAGCACCGCGTCGGCAGTACCCATGACCTTGACGAAATCCTCGAAACAGTCGCGCGTGCGGGTGTAGCGGTGCGGCTGGAAGGCGATGACGAGCCGGCGGCCCGGGAAGGCGCCACGCGCTGCGGCGATCACCGCGGCGAGCTCGACCGGGTGGTGGCCGTAGTCGTCGACCAGAGTGAAGCCGCCGCCGCCGCGGCAGGCCAGCTCGCCGTGCCGCTGGAAGCGCCGGCCCACGCCGGTGAAGCCCGCCAGTCCCGCGACGACCGGCGCATCGGGCAGCTCGAGCTCGGCCGCCACCGCGATGACCGCCAGCGCATTGAGCACGTTGTGCACGCCGGGCAGATTGAGCGTGACTGACAGGTCCGGCATGCGAACGCCGTTGCGGCGCTGCGCAACGAAGCGCATCTGCCCGCCGGGCAGGGCCTGCACGTCGACGGCGCGGATCTGCGCGTCCTCGCCGAGCCCGTAGCTCACCACCGGGCGCAAGATCGCCGGGATGATGGAGCGCACGGCGTCGTCGTCGGTGCAGATGATCGCCGCGCCGTAGAAAGGCATGCGGTGCAGGAACTCGACAAAGGCGCCCTTCAGGCGCTCGAAGTCGTGCCCGTAAGTGTCCATGTGGTCGGCGTCGATGTTGGTGACGACGCTGAGCACCGGGTTGAGGTTGAGGAAGGAGGCGTCCGACTCGTCGGCCTCCACCACGATGAAGTCGCCGTCGCCCAGGCGCGAATTCGCACCCGCGCTGATGAGCCGCCCGCCGATCACGAAGGTCGGGTCGAGCCCGGCCTCGTGCAGCACGCTGGCGACCAGCGAGGTGGTGGTCGTCTTGCCGTGGGTGCCGGCGATGGCGATGCCCTGTTTCAGGCGCATGAGCTCGGCCAGCATCACCGCGCGCGGCACCACCGGCACGCGGGCGGCCAGGGCGGCCTGCACCTCGGGGTTGTCGGCGCCGACAGCCGTGGAGGCGACCACCGCCTCGGCGCCGGCGATGTGAAGCGCGTCATGACCGATCGCCACGCGGATGCCGAGCGAGGCGAGGCGCCGCGTCACAGTGCCGTCGTGCTGGTCCGAGCCCGAGACGACATAGCCCAGGTTGTGCAGGATCTCGGCGATGCCGCTCATGCCGGCGCCGCCAACGCCGACGAAGTGGATGTGCTTGACGGCGTGTTTCATGCCTTCACCGCCAGTCTTTCGAGCTCGTCGGCCACCCGCGCCGCCGCGCGCGGGCGAGATAACGAGCGGGCCTTCTCCGCCATCGCCAGCAACTGCGCGCGATCCAGTCCGCGCAGCAAGTCGGCCAGCCCCTGCGGCGACAGCTCGCTTTGCGGGAGGTGCACCGCCGCGCCGTGCTGCGCCATGTATTGAGCGTTGTCGCGCTGGTGCGAGGTGGTGCTCACGATCAGCGGCACCAGCACGCTGGCCACGCCGGCCGCGCACAGTTCACTGACCGTCACGGCGCCGGCGCGGCAGACGACGAGGTCGCAGTGGGCCAGCCGGCGCGGCATGTCGTCGATGAAGGGAACGACCTCCATGTCCTCGCCATCAGGATCGATGCCCGCCGCCACATAAGCCGCCTTGACCGCATCGCGGTTGAGCTGCCCCGTCTGGTGCGCGACCCTCGGCCGCTCGTGCGGCGCCATCAGCGCCAGGGACTGCGGCAGCGTCTCGTTGAGCACGCGCGCACCCAGGCTGCCGCCGACGACCAGCAGGCGCAGCGGCCCTTCGCGGCCGGCGTAGCGCTCGACCGGCGCGGGCAGCGCCTCGATCTCGGCGCGCACCGGGTTGCCGGTGACCACCGCCTGCCGCGTGGTCGCTGCCGCCGCGCCATCGAAGCCGAAGGCGATGCGGTCGGCCACCGGGCCGAGCGCGCGGTTGCTCATGAGCAGGGCCGCATCGGCATTGACGAGCAGCAGTGGCTTGCCGAGCAGCGAAGCCATCAGTCCGCCGGGGAAGCAGACATAGCCGCCCATGCCCAGCACCACCGTGGCCGCGCGTCTGCGCAGGATGCGCAGGCAGGCCGCGAAGGCGCTGAGCAGGCGCACCCCGCCGGTGAGCGTGTGCACGAGGCCCTTGCCGCGCAGGCCGCTGAAGGCGACGGTGTCGAGCGCGATGCCCGCCGCCGGCACGAGGCGGTTCTCCATGCCGTGGGTGGTGCCAAGCCAGCTCACGGTCCAGCCCCGGTGCTGCATCTCATCGGCCACGGCGAGGCCGGGGATGATGTGGCCGCCGGTGCCGGCGGCGATGACGACGAGATGGCGCGTTGTACTCATGCGCGGCCTCCCCGCATGAGTTGCCGGTTCTCGATATCCACCCGCAACACGATCGCCAGCGCCACGCAATTCATCAGGATCGCCGAGCCGCCGTAGCTCATCAACGGCAAGGTCAGTCCCTTGGTCGGCAGCACGCCCAGGTTCACGCCCATGTTGATGAAGGCCTGCCCGGCCAGCCAGATCCCGAGCCCCTGCGCCAGCAGGCCGGAGAACACGCGGTCCAGCGCGATCGCCTGCCGGCCGATGTGGAACACCCGCCGCGCCAGCCAGAAGAAGGCCGCGATGACGATCGCCACGCCAACGAAGCCGAGTTCCTCGCCGATCACCGCGAGCAGGAAGTCGGTGTGCGCCTCTGGCAGGTAGTGCAGTTTCTCGACCGAAGAGCCCAGGCCCTGCCCGAAGATTTCGCCGCGCCCGAAGGCGATGAGCGAATGGGTGAGCTGGTAGGACGTGCCCAGCGTGTACTTCGCGTCCCAAGGGTCGAGGTAGGCGAAGATGCGCTCGCGCCGCCAATCGCTCAGGGTGATCATCAGCACGAAGGCGCCCACCAGCAGCAGGCTGATGAGCAGGAACATGCGGCCGTTCACGCCGCCCAGGAACAGGATGCCCATGGCGATGGTCGCGATGACCAGAAAGGCGCCCATGTCCGGCTCGGCCAGCAGCAGCACGCCCACGATCACGACCGACACCGCCATCGGCGTGACGGCGCGCCAGAAGTTTTCCTTGATCTCCATCTTGCGCACCATGTAGCCGGCGGCATACAGGGCCATGGCGAGCTTGGCGAGTTCGGAGGGCTGGAAGGTCATCGCGCCCAGCGAGATCCAGCGCTGCGCGCCGTTGACGCCCCGGCCCACGCCCGGAATCAGCACCACCGCCAGCAGCACGAGCGAGCCCAGGAAGAACAGCGGCGACCACTTCTCCCACACGCTCATGGGAATCTGCACCGCGACGATCACCGCCAGGCCGGCGACGAGGATCGAGATCACGTGGCGCAACAGAAAGTGCGTGGGCTCGTAGCGCGCGAAGCGCGGGCTGTCGGGCAGTGCGACCGAGGCCGAATAGACCATCACCGTGCCGAGCGCCAGCAACGCGATCACCACCCACACCAGCGCCTGGTCGAAGCCGAGCAGGCGCGCGGGCTGGCCGGACGAAACGCTGACCCAGTCGCGGATCGGCAGAGACATCGGGGCGCCGGGCTTGCGCAGTTCGGCAAACCGCTCTCTCGAAGATGTCGAGCCAGGCTCCGTGCGGCCCGCCGCGGCGGCGCGGCGTGGCAGCAACGCGCCGACGCAAGCGCGCAGCGCCTCGAGCCCGAAGCTGCGGTGGGCGGTGCTGGCGGAGCGGTTCATGCAGCTTCTCCGCGTTCGAGCGCCAGCGCCTGCACCGTCGCTGCGAAGACCTCGGCCCGGTGCTCGTAGTTGCGGAACATGTCCAGGCTGGCGCAGGCCGGGCTCATGAGCACGGCATCACCGGGCCGCGCCTGCTCGAAGCACCAGCGGGTGGCGTCTTCGAGCGTGGCGTGGCGCGCGAGCGGCACGTTCGTGCCCGAAAGAACAGCCTCCAGGGCCGGTGCGTCGCGGCCGATCAGCGCAACCGAGCGTGCATGGCGGGCGACCGGGGCGGCCAGCGGCCCGAAATCCTGGCCCTTGCCGTCGCCGCCCAGGATCACCGCGAGCCTGGCGGGCGCCTTGTCGGCGCCCAGGCCGTCGATGGCCGCGACCGTCGCGCCCACGTTGGTGCCCTTGCTGTCGTCGTAGGCCTCGATCTCGCCCACCGTCGCGAGGAACTCGACGCGGTGCGGCTCGCCACGGTAGTCGCGCAGGCCGTGCAGCATGGGCGCGAGCGGCCGGCCGATGGCCGTGGCCAGCGCCAGCGCCGCGAGCGCATTGGCGGCGTTGTGGCGCCCGCGGATGCGCAGCGCGTCGGCGGGCATGAGGCGCTGCACGTGCAGCTCGAACGTGTCGTCGCCCTTCTTGCGCTTGAGGGTCTCGTCGGCTTCGAGCGCGCGCACCAGCCAGGCCATGCCGTTCTCGATCACGAGGCCGTAGTCGCCCGGCGCGCGCGGCGCATCGAGGCCGAAGCGCACGACCTTGCGGTGCACGGTCTGGCTACGTGCGCCGCGTGTCGCGCCCTTGACGATCTGCGGCGGCGGCACCATGGCCTGCACCTCGGGATCGTCGCGGTTGACCACCATCACCGTGGAGGCGCCGCCATAGACGCGCGCCTTGGCTTTTGCGTAGGCCGCCATCGAGCCATGCCAGTCGAGGTGGTCCTGACTGAGGTTGAGCACCACGGCGGCGCTGGGCTCGAAGCCTTGCACGGTGTCGAGCTGGAAGCTGGAGAGTTCGAGGATCCAGGCGTCGGGGAGGTGTTCGAAGACGGGGGCGGAGGGTGGTGGGGGCGTGAGCGGAATCGGAGCGGAATCGTCGGCTCCGGCGGCACTGTCGATAAACGGTGCTTCGACGGCGATCGGCTCGGCTGCCTCTTCCACCTCGGCGGGAGCGGGTTGGAGTGAGGGTGGGCCCTCCCGCTCCAGCGCCGCCGCCAAGCTCGCCAACATCGTCGGCCCCACGTTCCCGGCCACCGCAACCCGCAACCCGCTGCGCTCGATCAACTGCCCGCACATCACGGTGGTCGTGGTCTTGCCGTTGGTGCCGGTGATCGCAATCACCTTCGGCGCATAGCCGCGCTCGACCTTCAGCTCGGCCAACGCCTGCGCGAACAGGTCGAGCTCGCCCTGCACCGGCACACCGAGTTCCGCTGCCCGCGCGAGCAGCGGCACCAGCAGCACATCCACCGGCGACAGGCCCGGGCTCTTGAAGACGCGCTGCACGCCGTCGAGCCGCGCCACGTCGAAGCCGTGCTCGAACTGCGCGGCCGGTACCGACGCGGCCAGCTCGGCCGCTCGCGGCGGGTGCTCGCGCGAGTCGGCCACGCGCACGACGGCGCCCTGCCGCGCGCACCACTGCGCCATCGCCAGCCCCGATTCCCCGAGGCCCAGCACCAGCACGGTCGTGTCCTGCAATGACTTCATGGCCAGCCCTCGCCGGGCCGTCCCAAGAGGGCTGCACGCCCCCGCGGGGGGCCGCACCGAAGGTGCTTGGGGGTGGTCATTTCAACGCAGCTTCAGGGTCGAAAGACCCACCAGGCACAGCAGCATGGTGATGATCCAGAAGCGCACCACGACCTGCGTTTCCTTCCACCCGGTCTTCTCGAAGTGGTGGTGCAGCGGCGCCATCAGCAAGATGCGACGGCCGGTGCCGTAGCGCGCCTTGGTGTATTTGAAGTACGCCACCTGCGCCATCACCGACAGCGCCTCGAGCACGAAGATGCCGCCCATGATCGCCAGCACGATCTCCTGGCGCACGATCACCGCGATCGTGCCCAGCGCGCCGCCCAACGCGAGCGCGCCCACGTCGCCCATGAACACCTGGGCCGGATAGGCGTTGAACCACAGGAAGGCCAGGCCCGCACCGGCCATCGCGGCGCAAAAGATGAGCAACTCGCCGGCGCCGGGAATGTGCGGCAGCAGCAGGTAGTTCGAGAACACCGCGTTGCCGGTCACGTAAGCGAACACGCCGAGCGCCGAGCCCACCATCACCACCGGCATGATCGCCAGGCCGTCCAGCCCGTCGGTGAGGTTCACCGCGTTGCTGCTGCCCACGATGACGATGTAGGTCAGGATGATGAAGCCGAACACGCCCAGCGGATAGCTGATGGTCTTGAAGAACGGCACCATCAGGTCGGCACGCGCCGGCAACTCCTGCGTGAAGCCGCTACCGACCCAGGAGATGAAGAGCTGGATCACGCGCAGGTTGGAAGTCTCGGCCACGCTGAACGCCAGGTAGAGCGCGGCGATCAGGCCGATCACCGATTGCCACAGGTACTTGTCGCGCGAGCGCATGCCCTCGGGGTTCTTGTCGACCACCTTGCGCCAGTCGTCCACCCAGCCGATCGCGCCGAAGCCGAAGGTCACGATCATCACGATCCACACGAAGCGGTTGCTCCAGTCGAACCAGAGCAACGTGCTGATGGCGATGGACAGCAGGATCAGCGCGCCGCCCATCGTCGGCGTGCCGCGCTTGGCGAGGTGCTCCGCAATGCCGTACTCGCGGATCGGCTGGCCGATCTTGAGCTCGGTGAGCCGGCGGATCACGAAGGGGCCGAGCGCCAGGCCGATCAGCAGCGCCGTCATCGCTGCCATGACCGCACGAAAGGTCAGGTACTGGAACACGCGCAGCACGCCGAGCTGCTCGGGGTAAAGCACTTGAAGCCACTGGCTCAGGCTGACGAGCATCAGGCGGTCCCTCCGTCGGCGGCGGCGGCACGCAGGGCGGCGACCGCCTGCTCCATCTTCATGAAGCGCGAGCCCTTGACGACGATCGCGCCCGCCGGCGGCAGCCCGCCGCTGCCGAGCGCGGCGAGCAAGGCCAGCGTGTCGTCGAAGCCCCGCGCGCCCGGGCCGAAGGCGTCGGCAGCAGCGAGGCTGGCAGCACCGGCCGTCCACAGCTCATCGATGCCCTGCGCTTGCGCATACGCGCCGACTTCGGCGTGGAACTGCGGCCCGCGTTCGCCCACTTCACCCATGTCGCCGAGCAGCAGCCAACGCGGCGCCGGCAAGGTGGCGAGCACGTCGATGGCGGCGCGAACCGAATCGGGATTGGCGTTGTAGC
>NZ_JACDCU010000557.1 GCF_013817365.1 Methylibium sp.
CGACCGGATGATCGCTGCGCTGAAAGACTGCCTGTCATGAACACTGCACCCCACGAACACCGCATCGCCGAAGTGCGCCGCGACACCACCGAAACCAAGATCCTGGTGCGCATAGACCTCGATGGCAGCGGCGCCGCCCAGCTCGCCACTGGCATCGGTTTCTTCGACCACATGCTCGACCAGATCGCCCGCCACGGGCTGATCGACCTGCACATCGAGGCCCAGGGCGACCTGCACATCGACGGCCACCACACGGTCGAAGACGTGGGCATCACCGTGGGCCAGGCCTTTGCCAAGGCGGTCGGCGACAAGAAAGGCATTCGCCGCTACGGCCATGCCTACGTGCCGCTCGACGAAGCGCTCAGCCGCGTGGTGGTCGATTTTTCCGGCCGACCCGGTCTGCACATGCGCGTGCCGTTCAAGGCCGGCATGGTCGGCGCGCTCGACACCCAGCTGGTCTACGAGTTCTTCCAGGGCTTCGTCAACCATGCCGGCGTCACCCTGCACATCGACAACCTGCACGGTGACAACGCCCACCACCAGTGCGAGACCGTGTTCAAGGCGTTTGCCCGCGCGCTGCGCATGGCGCTGGAGCGCGATCCGCGCATGGCCGGCGTGGTGCCTTCGACCAAGGGAACGCTTTGAAATGAACCGCGCCCGCGCGCAGACCTCATGAGCTGTCGTGTCGTTCCGAAGACGAACACCGCAGCGCGAAGTGCGGAGCGTGCCCGATGAGCCGCAGCGTCGCCGTCGTCGATTACGGCATGGGCAACCTGCGCTCGGTATCGCAGGCCGTGCTGCATGCGGCCCGGGAAGCGTCGAAGTCCGGCATGGACGTAGAAGTCATCGTCACCGCCGAGCCGAGCGAGGTTCGCCGTGCCGAGCGGGTGGTGCTGCCCGGCCAGGGCGCCATGCGCGACTGCATGCGCGAGCTGCGCGAAGCGCATGGCGGGGAGTTGCTGGGCGCCGTGCTCGAAGCCGCGGCGAGCAAGCCGCTGATGGGCGTGTGCGTGGGCATGCAGATGCTGCTCGAGCACAGCGAAGAGCAGTACACGCCCGGCCTGGGACTCATCCCTGGCCAGGTCAGGCGCTTTCAGCTCGAAGGCCGCCTGCAGCCCGACGGCAGCCGCTACAAGGTGCCGCAGATGGGTTGGAACCGCGTGCTGCAAAGCCGCCGCCACCCGATGTGGGCGGGCGTGCCTGACGCCAGCTGGTTCTATTTCGTCCACAGTTTCTACGCCGCACCGGCGCACGCCGGGCACAGCGTGGGTGAAACCGAGTACGGCGAGCGCTTTACCAGCGCGGTGGCGCGCGATAACATTTTTGCGACCCAGTTCCATCCCGAGAAGAGCGCGGCGCACGGCCTGGCCCTGTACCGCAACTTTCTCGCCTGGCGTCCTTGACCTGCCAACTCCCGTTTCCTTCCACCGCCGACGGCCATGCTGCTGATCCCTGCGATCGACCTGAAAGACGGTCGATGTGTGCGCCTCAAGCAAGGCGACATGAACGACTCCACCACCTTCAGCGAGGACCCGGCGGCCATGGCACGCCGCTGGCTCGACGCCGGCGCCCGGCGCCTGCATCTGGTGGACCTGAACGGTGCCTTCGCCGGCAGGCCGGTCAACGAGGCGGCCATCAAGGCAATCCTGGCCGAGATCGACGACGAGATCCCGGTGCAGCTCGGCGGCGGCATCCGCGATCTCGACACCATCGAGCGCTATCTCGACGACGGCCTGTCCTTCGTGATCATCGGCACGGCGGCCGTCAAGAGTCCCGGCTTCCTGCGCGACGCCTGTACAGCCTTCGGGGGGCACATCATCGTCGGGCTCGACGCTCGCGACGGCAAGGTGGCGACCGACGGCTGGAGCAAGCTCACCGGGCACGAGGTGGTCGATCTGGCGCTGAAGTTCGAGGGCTACGGCGTCGAAGGCGTGATCTACACCGACATCGGCCGCGACGGCATGCTCAGCGGCATCAACATCGACGCCACCGTGAAGCTGGCCCAGGCGCTCACCATTCCGGTGATCGCTTCGGGCGGACTGTCCAAGTTGGCCGACATCGAGGCGCTGTGCGCGGTGGAAGGCGAGGGCGTCGAGGGAGTGATCTGCGGGCGGGCCATCTATACCGGCGACCTCGATTTCGCTTCGGCTCAGGCCCGGGCCGATGCACTGAACGGCGGCTGATGTCGGCCCCCACGCACCGTCGATGCTCCTCCCCACGGGGCCTTTCGGCTTTCTCGGGTCGGCCCAT